>JAJFTT010000067.1 GCA_021372785.1 Negativicutes bacterium
GAAACCGCCTGCGGGAAACCGCCTGCGGGAAACCGCCTGCGGGAAACCGCCTGCGGGAAACCGCCTGCGGGAAACCGCCTGCGGGAAACCGCCTGCGGGAAACCGCCTGCGGGAAACCGCCTGCGGGAAAGAATGAAAAAAAAACTGCCTTTCGGCAGCTTTTTTTTCATTCTTTTTTTAACATTCCCTGCAAAACCAGGAAGTTCTGTAATTTTTCCAAGGTTTCCAAACTGATCACATGCTCCATTTTACAGGCATCTTCTTCGGCATTTTCAGCGTCAACCTGCAAAGCACTCTGTAAAAAAGTCTTTAAAACGGTATGGCGCTTGCGCACCGCTTTGGCTGCCTTGATACCCTCTTCGGTCAGGATGATATCGGAATAACGCTCCTGCAAGACAAAGCCGCTGTTTTTTAAGACACCGATCGCTTTGTTGACACTGGCGCGGGACACCCCGATCCGGTTAGCCAAATCAATGGAGCGGACGGGATGCATCCCTCCCGACAACTCTAATAAGGCCTCGAGATAATCCTGACCCGACGCGCTGATTTTAGCCATACTCTCCCTGCTCTCAAACATTTTAGCTGAATTGATTATAGCACTTTTCAGAGGGGAGCACAAGAATTTAGTTTGCCGATTGGCTGCAAAGCAGGCTATTTCTCAAATTTATCCCTGAATCCTCTGTCTGTTTGACCGGAGAGCACCCGTTTTTTTCTGATTTTGTTTGTTGTCAATTCAGAATTGATTTGAGATAGTAAATGCTGCTGTTTTGAAACAAAGCAGCCAAAAGGAACCCAATATGGTTTTCAGCAGCGTCATTTTTCTGTTTTAATTCTTACTTCCCCTTTTTAGTCTATTTTCTGATCCCGGCTCAATGGTTATCCTGGCGTAATTTTGCAATTTTGATCCGGAGCCTCTTCTTTTATGCATTCGGCGAACCAACTCATATTATCGTGATACCGGCTTCCATCGTGATCAATTACTTTCTTGGCTGCGCAATCGAGCAGGAACGGCAACGCACAGACAAGTATTTATGTTACCTTCATTGCGACAGCCATCAACCTTAGTCTGCTGATCTATGATACCTATGCCGCCTTTTTGGTCGGCAGCTGGTTTTCTTTGCTGGGGACAAGCGGCACGTTGCCCACTATCGCCTTACCGATCGGTATCTCTTTCTATACCTTTCAGGATTTGAGTTATCTGTTGGATGTGCGCAGCGGCAAGGCCGACGCGCAGCACAATCTTTTGGACTGGGTGCTTTGGCCGAGGAAATTTTGGGGAAACCCGCCGGTTCTCTGGTCACTGCTGCCGCCTGGCTTGGTTTACCGGCTTCCAGTATGCAAATCTACTTCGATTTTTTCGGCTATACCGACATGGCGACCGGTTTCGGCCGCATGTTTGGTTTCATCTTTCCGGAGAATTTTAATTACCCTTATATTTCTCGTTTCATCACGGAATTCTGGCGGCGCTGGTATTTTTCACTCAGCACCCGGTTCCGCACGATTACTTCTATATCCTTCTGGGCGGTAATTAGGTCTCCATTGGACGGAATAGTTTACTGCGCAATCTTTTTGGCATCACAACTCCTTTCAGGAATCGATGCGAACCGTTTTATTGTCTGCGTACGGTGACTTCCCCACTGCGCAGCGTCGTTTGTTCTCCATCTTCTTTGGCTACCAGCAAGCCGCCGGCAGCATCAATATCCAGTGCTGTCCCTTTGTAAAGGATACCGTTTTCCTGCCAGGTGATCGCCTGCCCCAGCAACCAGGAATGCGCCCGGTACTCCTGCAAAGCAGCCGCCTGCAGGGCGGGTTGGTCAGCCAGCAGCAGAAGCTGATTGATTATGGCAGCGATCAGTTGATTGCGGCTGACCGGTGCCGCCTCACGATAGAGGGCTGTGAGCACATTTTGCAGTTCGGGCGGATATGTTTCCTGTTTACCGCAGAAATTCAATCCGATGCCCAGCACCACTGCCGTCAGTTCTCCCGCCGGACCGATCACACCTTCTGCCAAAATTCCGGCCAATTTGCGGTCGCGCAGATAGATGTCATTGACCCATTTGATCTGAGTTGCGATGCCGCAGACTTCGGCTACCGCGCGCCGGACCGCGACAGCCGCTAAGGTCGTCAGCAGCAGGAGCGGCTGCTGTTCCCTTTGGCGGCGTAACAACAGACTGAGATAGATTCCTTGCCGGTCGGGTGAAAAAAAGCTGCGGCCCAACCGTCCCCGACCGGCTGTCTGACTTTCCGCTAACCAAAGCGAGCCATGCGAAGCGCCGTTTCGTGCCTCTTCCCTGGCTGTCTGATTGGTGGAGGCAACCTGCTGCGCGATGCTGATCGGTATTTGACGATATTCGGCACGCAGGTGCTCCCGGATGATTGCCGCATTCAGTTGATTGTCCTGCATACTCGCCCCGTTTACTGCGCTTTGCCGCGGCTGGTAATCAGGAACCGGTCGACGACTTGATCGCCATGCACCAGATAGATCTTATCGTGCAAATTCGCTGTCGTACAGCTGTGACCGGGAATATAAAAAATCTTATCGTTGATTTTGCAATTGTTTATTTCTAAGCAAATGGCTCCGTGCTCTTCGCTCATGTTGACGGGCGCTGCCGGATCAAAACCGACGAAGACCGGATTGCCCTGGTCAACCCCAACCGATTTGACACCGGCGTCGGTTACCACCCAGTGTTCGCCGCTGCTGATCACGGTCGTCAGAACAAACAACGCCTGCTCAAAGGGCAGCTGCATCTTGCCGTAGGACGCATCCATGAAAATATAAGTTCCCGCCTGCAGTTCCGTGTATATCCGCGGCTTCCCTTTCAGCAAGGCCGTACCCGTGCTGCCGCCGCTGATCTGAGCCACCGGAATACCCCTTTCTTCCAGGTATTTTTTTAGTTCCACCAGAGTTTGATCGGTCAAGGCAGAGGCGCTTGTCCGTTTTTGCGTATTGTATTCGTGCGACAATTGGCCGGCATAGGCTTGGATCCCGTCAAAGCTCAGATGCGGCTGCGCCATGATGCAGCGAGCCAGTTCTTCCACCGCGGCAAAGGTAGTCACACCGCAGCGCTTCATGCCGACATCAAATTCAACATAGCAATGCACGGTCGCATTGGCGAAGGTCGCGGCCGCAGCCAGGGCTAAGATATTCTCTTCGCAATCCACGCATAGCGTCAGGCGGCAGCGCCTGGCCAGCCAAGCCACTCGGCTCAGTTTGGCAGGCTGCACAATTTGGTTGGCAATCAGAATATCCTGCACGCCGGCCTCCGCCAGGTCCTCCGCTTCGCCTAATTTGGCGCAGGTAATTCCCTTAGCGCCGTATTCGATCTGTTTTAAGGCAATCGCGGTGCTTTTATGCGATTTATAGTGCGGCCGGAGTGCCATACCGCTGTCCTTGATCAGGTCCATCATGGTTTGCAGATTCTGTTCAAATTTCTGCTGATCCAAAATCAAAGCCGGGGTTTCAATGCCGTCAATTTGCATTACGATACACGACCTTTCTTCTTTCCTTTTGCTTGTCAGGTTATTATAACATAAAACCGGCTGCCTGCAATAGAGTCAAAACGAATGCGGCGTTCCTGCAAAAAGCAGTTGGTAATTGGCAAAACCCGTGCTATAATTCAGTTCGGAAACGAAAGGAAGCAAGTGTTACCTGCCAAGTATTCAGGAGCCGGAAAGGAATGCATACGATGAAAACATTGATGATCGGCGTCGCCGGGGGGACCGGTTCCGGTAAAACGACCTTAACACGGCGCCTGGCCGAACGTTTCGGCGATGATCTCTGTGTTATCTATCATGATAATTATTATCGGGCCCATAACGATCTCAACTATGAGGAGCGCTGCCGCTTGAATTATGATCACCCGGAAGCGTTTGAAACCGAACGTTTGGTCAAGGATCTCGAACAGCTGCGTCTGGGCAATGCCATCCGCTGTCCGGTTTATGATTTTACGATTCACAACCGCTCTGAGACCGCCATTCTGGTACCGCCCACGCCCGTCATCGTGATTGATGGCATTCTGATTTTGGAAGATCCCGCTTTGCGCGCGATGCTGGATATCAAAGTCTTTGTCGATACCGATGCCGATGTGCGCATTCTGCGCCGGATTGAGCGCGATATCAATGAGCGCGGCCGCAGTCTCGTTTCCATTCGCGAGCAGTACCTGAACACCGTGAAACCGATGCATGAGCAATTTGTAGAACCCAGCCGCAAATATGCCGATATCATCATTCCGGAGGGCGGACATAATACAGTCGCCCTGGCCATGCTTTTTTTACGCATCCGCGCTTTCATTGAAGAAGCGGAAGAAATTGTCGAGTAACCGCAGCCGGGCCTGAGTCAAGGAAAAGCCGCCGGTCAAGAGGAGGAAAATACTTTGCATATCGTTGTAGCCGTTGATTCCTTCAAAGGCAGCTGCAGCTCGCTGGAAGCAGCCCGCGCCGTGGCGCGGGGCATCGCCAAAGTCGATCCGGCTGCCCGGGTAACAATCATACCAATCGCCGACGGCGGCGAAGGCACTTGTCTTGCTTTAAGCGAGGGTTTATCCGGCGTGCTGCATCACCGCAAGGTCTGCGGTCCGCTGGGCGACGCAACCGATGCGATTTTTGCCGTCCTGCCCGACGGGACCGGCGTGGTGGAATTGGCGGCAGCCTCCGGTTTGACCTTGCTCAGCCAAGATAATCTCGATCCGCTGCGCGCTTCCACCTATGGCACGGGTCAATTGATTGCCGCGGCGCTCGAGCTGGGCTGCCGCCGGTTGATCATCGGACTGGGCGGCAGCGCCACCAATGATGGCGGCATGGGTCTGGCCAGCGCCCTGGGTGTTCGATTTTACGATCAATCCGGCTGTTTGCTGCCCCAGGGGGGAGCCGCGTTGGCTAACCTGTATCGGATTGATCTGAGCGGTCTGGACGATCGTTTCGCTGCCGCCGAAATCGTCATCGCCTGCGATGTGAACAATCCGCTCTGCGGCCCACAGGGTGCCAGCGCGGTGTTCGGACCGCAAAAAGGAGCTTCGCCGCAGCAGGTGCTGCAGCTGGATGCGGCGCTTTTTCATTATGCTTCCCTGCTGCAAACGCAGTTGGGTCTCGATCTTGCCGCTCTGCCCGGTGCGGGAGCGGCCGGGGGCGCCGCCCTGGCTTTAATGGCTTTCGGCAACGCTAAAATTCAGCGCGGCATTGATGTAATGTTGGATTTAGCCGATTTTGACCGGCTGCTGCCAAGCGCCGATCTGGTCATCACCGGCGAAGGCCGCATAGACAGCCAAACGTTGTTCGGTAAAGTGCCGGTTGGCGTGGCTGCCAGGGCCAAGCAAAGGCAGGTGCCGGTCATCGCCATCACCGGCTGTATTGCCGACGGCGCCGAAGCAGTCTATGAGCAGGGAATCGACGCCATGCTCAGTATCGCCAACGGCCCGATCTCCCTGCAGGATTCCATGCGACAGGCCGAAACCTTGATTGAAGCCGCGGCGGAACGCATCCTGCGTCTGCTGCGAATCGGCCAATCACTTTGACCTTCTATTGATTTCGGCAAGCTGCCGAAAAAGGCAGTTGACGGTTTTCACCGCCGGCTGCCTTTTTCTGTTGCGGGTCATTGGCCACGCTTCTCTTTTGGCCTAAAAACGCCGGCCGCCGCCGCCGCCGTGCGTCACCCCGCCGCCGGAGACATGCGTACCGCTGCGATTGCCGCCAAAGCCACCGCCGCCGCCACCGCGATTGACCGGCGGGCGCGGTCTGGGAATGCGTCTGATCGAGGTGCGCAGATAATCATCTCTGCTGCCGGTGATCTGCACAGAAGCATGCTCGCCCGGATCATAGTGATAGGTGCTGCCCTGCAATCGATAGGAAGCGCGCACGGCAAAGTAAAGGATCGCCGCCGCCACGGCGCCAACTCCGGCGGCAATACCGGCTTCCGCAACAGTCAGCGCCTTATGAGGTGTGGTGGTGGGTAATCCGGTTTCTGTATCGTATTGATACGACCCCTCCGGAATACCGCTCTCAACGTATTTTTTGGTGTTCTGCAGAACACTGCTGACCGAAGCGGCAAAATCACCGTCAGCCAAAGGCTGCCAGGCTGCATCCAGCATGGTTTCCAGCCGGGCATCGGTGATATAGTGAATCATCGCACCGCAGGTCGTAATAATCGGCATCCGGTTTGACATATCAATAAAATAGATCAGGCCGCTCTTCGCTTCGCCGCTGCCAAAGCCATTTTGATCGTAAAAATCATCGGCGAATGCCATGCCATTTTTTTCAGCCTGGCTGTCATTCGCACTGTATTCGGCGGCTGTGCTGGTCAAGACGACGATATCCATCTTGATCGCCGTGCGCAGTTTGCTGATCTCCTGTTCAAGGGTTTGTTCTTCGGCAGCAGTGAATAAATCGGCATCATCGAAGACCCGGGCGCCGGCGGAGGCGAGATCGGCAGCCAGCACCGTATGACCTAAAAGCAGCAGAAAAACCAGACCAAGCGTCCGGCAGAGTCCGCGCCGTAAATGCTTCACCATAAGAAATACCCTCCCGCGCAAAGCAGCGCTGCGACAGCAAATGCCAACAGGACGCAGTCCCGCAGCAATTTTCCGCTGTCCAAGGGCAGGATGCCGCATGCGGCCTGTGTTTGACCGTTCATGCTGTAGTAGAAAAGCCGCCCCGCCTGATCGTGATAGGTGATGATCCAGGCCGGCAGCAAGGCATACTTAAACTCCGCCTTGCGGACCGCGGTGCTGACATTGCCATTCAGCGAACTGTAATTGAGATCCTGGGTCAGCAGCGGCCGCACATATTGTTTCAGTTCGGTTTCCACCGATTCATGCAGTTCGGCATTGTCAATGTCACGTTTTTCCGCCTGAAAACCGGAAAGATACGTTTCAGAAAATGCTTTCATTTCCGCCAGATTGTAGGGATGCACTCCGTCCGCCAATTTACGATCCGCTTTTTGCAGGGCGCTGCGTTCGATCTCGTTAAACTCCAGCGTCGCTTGCCGACCGACAGCGTAATGTTTGGTACTGACAATCGTTTCCATCGGAGTGACCACATTGCTCACCTGGGTGCCTTCCCCCTCAAAAGAACCCGCCAATTGATAATTCGCCAGCCAATAGGGATAGTAGACCCCGGTGATTTTTTCAAGATTTTCATCATCGTAAAAGTGCCTGGGTACATAGCGTTTTTTGCCAATCCAGTTCAGAAAAGCTGCCTTCGCCGCTTCTTTACTGACGCTGAAAGGCAAAATAAAATCGGGCTGAAATTCGCCGGTTAAACGTCCCGACAAGACCACCGGGTTGTGGCAATAATAGCAGAAAGTCGCTGCCGTGGTTTCATCGGTCACAATTTCAGCGCCGCAGCTGGGACAGGAATAGACCACACTGTGCTCCAGCTCAGCGGACTGATCCTGCAGCTTATCGGTCAATTGCTTTTCTTCAAAAGTACTACCGCAATAATCGCAGCTGAACTTTAAAATTTCGGGATTATAAAGCAAACCTCCGCCGCAGGCAGGGCATTTATAGGTTGTGGCAGGCATATCGGCTCTCACCTCTTTTCCCATTGATACTTTATTGATTCGCGAAATTAAGCGCAATCTCCTTTTGCCTGAACCGCTGCCGCGGCAGCGGTTCAGGCAAATATCCAAACAAAAAGGCTCTTCACATCGTTGTAAAGAGTCTTTTTCAGTCGTTCCGCCCGACTTGTTTCTAATTATCCTTTAACATGGCTTCCACGGCTTTGGCCAGCGCTTGCCGCTTGTAATCGGCATTCCAACGATTGACACTGAAATAGTCAAACACTTTGCCGCCCATCTGCGTTACGGCCCGCTGTAATTCTTCCAGGCAGCTCAGCGTTCCGTTGCCGGAACCGCCGGCGCTGGCGACGAGCAGACATTTTTTATCTTTCAGGATACTTTCTTCCCGGTGAGACGCTTCACAGCGTCTGAGGCGGTCAAGAAAGAGCTTCATCGGTTCGCTGACTTCTCCCCAATAGACCGGTGTGACAAAGAGAAAACCGTCGTAATTTGCCATGGATGCTTTCAGCTCATTGAAACCATCGTTGATGATACAGGTGTGCGCCGTGCGGCATTGACCCCAGCCCTCATTGCAGACGCGGCAGCTTTCCAGTTTCAAATCGCTCACTGAAACCAGATCACAGCTATTTTTACCGGCTGCCTGGGCAGCCTGAAGCAATGAAACGCAAAGACCTTCTTTTTTGGGTGTGCCGGAAATGATCAGTAATTTCACATCAACCACTCCTTTTTTGTATTTCATTATAGCATAGTATGGCTCGTCTGTCAGCCAAGCAAATAAAACGCTCAAGGCTTTTTTAAAAACCCTGAGCGCTTTTTGGCGGAACTGAACGGATTTGAACCGTCGATCTCCTGCGTGACAGGCAGGCATGTTAGGCCGCTACACCACAGTTCCATATTGTTTGAACAGACAATATTATACCTTATTTTTGCTTTTTTGGCAAGTGAATAGCCCGGTATTTTCCTATAAATTACGGTAGCACTGAGAAGGCTGACGTTGGATATTGAATTTGTCCGCTGCAGAAAAGGTTTTTCGTTTCGTGTAGCGAACTAAATAATCAGCTTAACGCGGCTTCGTTTCCCGTTCTGTTTTTTTTTTCGAACAACCGCTTATTTGATTTCTTTTTGACTGATCCGAGGTGATTCCTGCGATCGGCTTATGGTATAGGAGGTTTTTTCATGTCAGTCAGTCGCTCAGAGCAGGCACAATTTGACAGCGGCAGCAGTTATTTTGATAAAATCCGCTCTTTCAGCCGCAATGCCAAGCTGTTCCTGCTCAGTCACGCTTCCACGCAAATTTGCCTGGGTGTTGGTTCCACGATTCTGAATGTCTATTTTTTAAAGCTCGGTTTCAGTAAGTCCTACATCGGCACTTACATGGCCATGAATACCTTAGCCGCGGCGATCGCCGCGATTCCCATTGGGGTGATTGCCGATCGGGTCGGACGCAAAAAATCAGTCATGTGGTCGATTGGCCTGAACACCGTCGCAACGCTGGCTGAAGTCACTTTTTTAAACCCGGCCATCCTGCTCTTCGTCAGCTTTTCCAAGGGCATCGGGTCTACTTTCAAAGCCGTGGTGCAGAATCCCTTTCTGATGGAAAACAGTAAGCCGGAAGAACGTATCCATCTTTTCTCCGTCAACCAGGCTTTGCAAACCGTCGCTTCCGTGGGCGGCTCCGCTTTAGCCGGTGTGTTCCCCATGCTTCTGGCCTTTTTCGCACAGGCAATGGGTTGGACTGACTTTTTGGAAGTTTCACAGCTCCGCCTGGCCCTGGCCTTTTCGACGATTTTCTTAGTCTTGTCCGCCATCCCGATGGCCATGGTGAAGGAAGATAACTTCCAGCCCTCCAAGCGTCACAACGTTTTTTCCGATCTGTCAACCATCGTCAAAGATCAAAATCTGCGCAATCTGACGATCTATCGCTTTATGATCGGCGCCGGTGCCGGGATGACGGTTTCCTTTTTCAATGTCTTCTTAAGCGATTCCCTGGGCGCTTCCGCCGGAGAAATCAGCTTTATTACCATGGGCTCCCGCGTTGCCTTAACCGTAGCGGTTCTCTGCAGCCCCTGGCTGGTGCGGACGCTGGGCAGGATCAATTCCGTCCTGATCACGCAGGTGCTTTCCATCCCGGCTTTGCTGACCATTTCTCTGGCACCCAACATCTTCGTTGTAACCATTCTCTATTGGGTGCGAACGGCTTTAATGAATATGTCCTCTCCGATTTCCACCTCTTTTGCCATGGAAATTGTACCGAGCGATATGCGCGCCACGGCCAGTTCCACCATGAACATGGGAGATTCGCTGGCACGCAGCGCCAGTCAGATTCTGGGTGGTATCATGATGGATACCTGGGGTAATTCTTCGCCGTATTACTTTACCTGCGCCCTCTACTTTGCCGCTTCGGTCTTTTATTGGTGGGCGTTCCGGAAATATGATCAACCCGGCAAATCATCATAACAAAAACGGAGCCATGACAAATCTGAAATTGCCGCGGCTCCGTTTTATTTATTTATGATAGAGTTTGTTGCTGCTGTAAACCGGCTCACAGGTCAGATTCAAACCTAATTTCCGATAGACCGTCTCGTCAATCTGGGAAAGCAGCACCGTAGAATGCGCTTCGCAGCCATGCAGTTCCGGCAGTTTAGCGACAGCGGTTGCGGCCGCTTCGCTGCTGACCGCACTGATCGATAAGGCAATCAGTACTTCATCGCTGTGCAGACGGGGGTTCTGATCTCCCATACTACCCGTTTTCAGCGTTTGGATGGGACGAATGACCTCCGGTTCAATCAATTTGATCTCTTTCCTGACATTGCTCAGCGCTTTGATGGCATTGAGCAAAGCGGCTGAGGAAGCACCCAGCAGATCGGAAGTTTTACCGGTCACAATCTGTCCGTCCGGCAGTTCAATCGCCATAGCCGGTTGATTCTGCGTTTCTTTCGAGCGTTTCAACGCAGCAGCGACCACAGGCCGATCATGCAACGAAACGTTCGCCTGATTCATCAGCAGTTCTATCTTATGTACTGCCTCTTCCGGCAGGACGCCTTTGCGGCGCAAAGCGGCTGTTTCATAATAACGGCGGATGATTTCATCCCCTGCTGCGGCGCTGACCGCCCGGTCATCAAAAATACAAAATCCCGCCATATTGACACCCATATCGGTGGGGGATTGATATGGGCACTCGCCGCTGATCCTCTCAAACATGGTGCGCAGGACCGGAAAAACTTCCACATCGCGATTATAGTTGACGCTCGTTATACCATAAGCATCCAGATGATACGGGTCGATCATATTGACATCGTTCAGATTGACGGTAGCCGCTTCGTATGCCAAATTAATCGGATGTTTTAATGGCAGGTTCCAGATCGGAAATGTTTCGAATTTCGCATAGCCGGCGATACAACCGCGCTTATGTTCGTGATAGAGCTGCGATAAGCAGGTTGCCATTTTGCCGCTGCCCGGTCCGGGTGCGGTAACAACCACCAAAGGCCGACTGGTTTCAATATATTCATTGCGGCCGAAGCCATTGTCGCTGACGATAAGCGCAACGTTCAGCGGATACCCTTCGATGCTGTAGTGCAAAAACACCGGCACTCCCAAGCGGTTCAGCTGACGCTTAAACAATTTTGCCGCAGCTTGCCCATTGAACTGCGTGATGACGACACTGCCCACATACAAACCAATGCCGCGGAACGCGTCGATCAGACGCAGCACATCCGCATCATAGGTGATGCCCAAATCACCTCTGATTTTATTGCTCTCGATATCACCGGCTTTGATCACAACGATGATTTCGACTTGATCATTGATCGATTTGAGCATTTGCAATTTGCTATCCGGTTTGAAACCGGGCAGTACTCTGGCTGCATGGTAATCGTCAAACAGTTTGCCGCCAAATTCCAGGTAAAGTTTGCCGCCGAATTTCTCAATTCGATTGCGGATTTCCCGTGACTGCCGCTCAATATACAGATCATTATCAAAACCCTTGCGGATCAAATCCGGCACCCCCTTCATCGTCAATCGTTTCAAACCCATTTCATAAACCGTAATATATCACACCTGCGGAGCACTTACAAGCAGAAAAATTCAACGCCGCCAAATCCCGCAAACCTCGACAAGGGATCCCTGCAACTCTTGTGGAAATAAACATAAAATGATCAATCAACCAATGGTCAGAGCAGAAAAGAATGGATTGATGAGGTGTTTTGAGATGATCTGTCACTTTCCATGGATTCCTTTAGCCGACACCGGCTTCCTGCTGCCGACGACGGATCTGATTTTACAAATTCAAAATCACCTGGCTGCCGATGGCTTGGGTCATCCGCAACCGGGAACTCCCCGTTTCATTTTCACCCTGGCGCAATTGACCACCCGTCTGCTGCAGGATGCCAGGCAAACCGAGCGGCTGCTCTTACCGCGCGAGCAGGAGCTGATCCTGCTTGATTTGCTGAAAGCACTGCGCAGTCAAAATCAACTGCGCTCTTTTCGCTTTGGTGATCAGCAAAAGGGGCTTGCCCAGTCCTTGCTGCGCAGCATCACCACCTGTAAGGAAAACGGCATAGACTGCCGACAGCTGACACTTGCGGCAGCCGCTGTAAATTCCGCGCGCTTAACCGATCTGGCGACGGTCTATACCGCTTATGAAAATAGAAAAAAAGACATCGGCTGTATCGATGCTGCCGACCAGCCTCTTTTGCTGCTCAATTTGCTGCAGAATGGCGAAATACCAGCTTTATTTCACAATTTACAGGCTTTAGAGGGCAGTTACCTCTATCATCTCAACCAGGCAGAACAAGCGCTTCTGCAGAAGCTGCAGGAGCTGGCAGCCAACAGCGCCGTCGATTGCAGCGAGCCACCCGCCTTAGCCGGATGGGAACAGCCGCCATGCCTGCATTTCTTGGCGGCGCCGGATCTGCGCCGGGAAACCAGAGAGATAGTCCGCCGTGTCAAACAATCTCTGACCGGGGGTATCGCTCCGCAGGAGTGGTGTTTGGCAGTGCGCGATGAAACGATTTATTTCCCTTTGCTGATGGAAGCGCTGCAGGATGCTGCGGTGCCCTTTAGCTGTGTTGCCCGGGAAGCGATCGGCCGTCAGCCTTTCTGTCAGGCCATGCTGACGCTGTTGGATACCGCCTCGTCTTTGCGTCAATTCAATCTGGCGCTTCTGTTGCGGCAGCCGCTGCTCAACCCCAAAGCCGATTTGGCGCAGAGCTTAGCCGGTCTTTGGCGTGCCGAAGGGCTTTCCGGTGATTGGGACGCCTGGTTCGCGCGGCTGGCAGCCGCCGAGCGCCGCAACAGCCGCCTGGCTGCCCTGCAAAAAAGCAAGGAAGAGGATGCGCTCAATTTTCTGATTCTGCCGCCGGATTTTTTTGCGGAGGGGCGCCAATATTTAGAGCAATGGCAGCAGGATTTGGCACAGCTGCCCTCTGCTGCCACACCGGAGCAATTCCGCACGGCAATTCTGCACCTGATGCAATGCCGGCAGATTGATCAAAACCTGCGGCGCTTGGCAAAGATCAATCTGTCGGAAGCGGATTTTCTGCTGCAGGAAAAACGGCAGCGGGCTGCCTGGCAGGGTTTTTTGCAGGCCATGGAGCAGCTTTCCGCAACCGCGCCGCTGCTGCTCGAAAATGGCAGCTGGACTTTAACCGAATATCTCAGCGAGCTGAAAACCATCTTAAAAGGAATTCAGCTGACGATACCGTTCGGCCATCCGGCCGGCGTGCGTTTGGGCAGCCCTTCCTCCCTGAGAGGGCAGCATTTTTACGGAGTGGCTCTGCTCGGTCTCAATGACGCCGTCTTCCCCCGCTACCCGGTTGCCGATTGGATTCTGGAGGAGGAAAGCAAACGAGAACTGAGATCCTGCGGTTTTGTGATACCGGAAATCAGCAGCCTGATCGCCAAAGAAGAAGCCTTATTCCGCGGCTGTCTGCAGATGGCAGGAGAACAGCTGCTGCTCTCCTACAGCCTGCGTTCCAATAGCGGGGAAGCCTTATCGCCATCGCCTTATTTACTGTATTTACAGCTTGCGTTTCCGGAAGCCTATCGGATTCAAAGCGTACCGGCTTCTCCCTATGAAGTCGCCCTGGCAGATACTGTCTCAATGACAGAAGCAGCACAGGCGGTACGTGCCGGGCAGCCGCGTCAGGCGGAAACAACAGCCGCGCTGCAATGTGATCCCGCTTGGCTCCCGCTCGATTTAATCAATTCTCCTTCCTCCTATCTGCGTTATCAGGACTGTCCTTACGCCTATTTTCTTAATTATCTGCTGCAGCTGCAGCAACCTCAGGCTACTGAGACCGCTTTGTCCGCCCTGGATCGGGGAATTCTGATGCATCGCATCCTGGAGGAACTGACCAAGGCCTGGCAACAGCCGCTTTATACCGCATCCCCTCCCGATTTGGCAGCCTGCCGTCAATTGATTGCGCCGATTGTGGAAAAGCTCTGGCAGAAGCCGGAACTATTGGAAAGCACACCGCTGCTTTGGCAGGCGGAAGGACAACGTTTCCTGCGGCTGATGACCACTTGGCTAACCGAAGAAGCCGCTCTTTTTCAAGAAAAACAAGCCAGACCTTTCTTGCAGGAATGGAAATTCGGTGATGATCCCGCCGCTTTGCTGCGGCTGCCCGGCTGCCGCTACCCGTTGCATGGTAAAATTGACCGGGTTGATTTCCGTCAAAACAGCAGCGGTCAGGCGGAGGTTTTGCTTTATGATTATAAAAGCGGTCGGGCCGAGAATTATCAGATCCTGAAAACGCAGCCGCTGGAAGATGTGCAGCTGCTCTGCTATATGCTGGTCTGGCAGGCACTCAGACCGGAAAAAGCGCTGTCGGCTGCCTATTATTTCCCCGGCAGAGGCAGTGACGGACAACCAAAATTAATTGAGGCTGCCAATCAAGAAAACTGGCAGACCTTACAGGCGGACACGCTCGCTCTCTTGGCGGAGATTGACCGGCAGATCAGTTCCGGCAATTTCACGGCAAAACCCAGAAAAAAAGAAACCTGCGGCAATTGCAGCTACCTGGCCATCTGCCGAAGGGAGGCGATCTGATGAGCGTTTTATCGGAAGATCAGCAGTACGCCGCCGAACAGGTGGCGCAGTCGCTTGTGCTCACCGCCGGCGCCGGCGCCGGCAAAACACGGGTGTTGGTCGACCGCTACCTTAATCTTCTGCAAGCCGGTTTGGCCATCGATCAGATCGTTGCCATTACTTTTACCCGTAAGGCTGCGGCAGAAATGCGGGAACGGGTTGGTCAGGAGCTGCGCCGCAGCCTGACGGAGACAAGCGACCCCGCCGTAAAGCAGCAGCTTTCGCGATGGCTGCTGCTGCTGCCCACTGCCAATATCACCACCATCCATGGTTTTTGCAGCGGCCTGCTGCGCGCCAATCCCCTGGAAGCCGGTCTGGACCCCAATTTCAGTGTGATGGAAGAATGGCAGAGCAGCCGCCTGCTGCAGGAAGCCATGCGCAGCGCTTGTGAGCAGATACTGCAAAGCAAAGATTCCGGGCTGGAATTGCTGCTCTTAGAGCATTCTCCTTATCAGCTGATACCAAAGCTTTGCAGCTTTTATCAACAGTTGCGCAATAAGGGAGTCACTTTGCAGCAATTGGCGCAAGTCTCTGCGGCAGCGCCGGCGGATCGGCAGGTAATTTTAGCGGATCTCGCAGCCGCCATCCGTCTGCTTCGCGCCGCTCAGCCTAGATTTGATCAGCGCGGTACCGCCGTTTTAAAATCGTGGACCAAATTGCTGGAGCGCCTGGAGGACTTTAGGCAGATCGACTTTGCCGCAGCCGGCTTTGAGGAAATCGCTGCTTTGCTGCAGGACAGCATTGATCTCTGTAATGACTTGACGATCACCGGCAAAGCCAAACCCAGCAAGAACCTGCTGCTCAGTGACGAACTGATCCGGCAAAGCAAGCTGAGCGTCAGCCTCAATCAGCTTTACGAAAGCTGGCTGCAGCCATATTACAACTCCCTGCTCCAACTCTTTCAAACGGCGGAGCAGCTCTTCAGCCAGGCCAAAAGCAAGGCGGTAGCTTTGGATTTCGCTGATTTGGAAGCAAAATCGCTGCAGTTGCTGCAGGAAAATCCGCAGATTCTTACCCGCCTGCAGCAGCGGTATCAGGCTTTTTTAATTGATGAATTTCAGGATACCAATTATGGCCAGTATGCTTTCCTGTCCCTGCTGAACAACAGCAGCCTGGCACGCAGTCTCTTCATTGCCGGCGATGCACAGCAATCTATCTATGGCTTCCGCGGCGCGGTTGTGGAGCTGTTTTCCCGCCTTTCCGGCGAAATCGCCGTCGCTTTGCAGCCGTCTCGGCTGCCCGGCCGCAAACATTTGCGCAGCAATTACCGCAGCGGTGAAAAGATCATCGCCCTGATCAATGCCTTCTTTACGCCTTTGATGCCGGATTATGAAGCGATGATCGCTGCCCGTCAGCTGCCGTCAGAAACTGTTCAATTGGAACTGCTGCTGTCCTCCGGCGGCAGCGCCGAAGAATTCCGCCGCCTGGAAGCCGAAACCCTGGCAGACCGGCTGCAGCAGATGGTAGCGGCAAAGGAACAGCTGGTCTGGCAGCGCGAGAGCGATGGTACGGAAGCCGCCCGGGCGGTCACTTACGCGGATATCGCCTTGCTTTTTCGCAGCCGCAGCTCAATGACTTATTATGAAGCCGCCTTACGGCGCCGCAATCTCCCCTATCTGGTCCTGGGCAGCCGCTCTTTCTATCAAAGACGCGAAATCGAAGATATCCTTCTTTGTTTAACCGCCATCGCGCATCCGGATGATGAATTTACGCTTTGGGGTTGGCTGAATGTTCCCGTCAACAATCTGCCTGTCAATGCGCTGGCGGAGCATGTACTGCAATGCCGCAGGCGGCAGCAAAGCTGGCTGCAAAGCATTTGGTTCGGTAACCCCCAGTTTGCTGACGACTGGCAAGTAGCCTGGCGCCGCCTGACGAACTGGCGTTACCTGCAAGGCCATGTTGATCCGGCCGCCCTTTTGCAGCGCATCCACCGTGATCTGCAATGGGAAACGTATTTTGCCGGCTTGCCGGACGGCGAGCAAGCAATGACCAATCTTTGGAAATTTGAGAATCTGGTCATTGATGCCAGCGGTTTGGAATTCAACGGTTTGGAGGAATGCCTGCATTATTTCCGTCAGCTGGCAGAAGAAGAAAACGAAGGTGAACTGACCCTCTTTGAAGAGGGGCAAAATGCCATTCGGCTGATGACGATTCATGCCGCCAAGGGCTTGGAATTTCCCGTCCTGGTCCTGCCCGATTTGATTCGCAGACAGGAACTGCCGAACCGCGATCTGCTCTTATGGCATCCCGAGCTTGGTTTGTCTTTCGCCAACGGCAGCCTGCGCAGTCAGACGATCCGAACGCGCTTACTGCAGGAAGACAAAGCAGAATCGCTGCGGGTACTCTATGTGGCCATGACACGGGCCAGAGATTATCTGCTCTTGTGCGGCGGTGAGCTAAAACGGCCGGAGGCTTCCAGCTGGTGGCAGCTGCTGAGCGACTGGCTGGGACGCGAACCGCTACGCGCTGCCGCCTGCAGTGACGCGGACAGCCTGACGCTAGGGGAGCATGCTTTTCGTATCACCAGAGCGGCGCTGCCAAAAGAAGGTGTGTCAGCCGAATCTCAGCAAACCCTCGCTGCTGCCGCTGTGCCGGATGAACCTGCTGAACCTGCGGCAGGGCAGATGATTTTCCCGGTTACAACCGCTTTCACTCCAAGCGCGATGCAGCGTGAGATTGCCCTTGTGCCGCGCCCGTTGCTGAAGTTTTCCGCCACCACCCTGCTAGTCTACCGGCGCTGTCCCCGCAGCTATTATTTGCGTTATCGTTTGTGGCTGAAAGAAGCGCAGCCGGGGTTTGCCGGGACCGATCCCGATTTTTGGCAGATTGGCGGGCTCGATCGCAGAGAAGAAGAAGGTTACGATTCTGCCGATGTGGAATCCAATCAGCAGAAGCTGCCCGATGATCCGCTGCGTTTCGGTTCTCTGATTCATCGCCTCTGTGAATTGCTGACTCCGGAAACCGACCTGCAGCAGCTGTTGAACCAGGTCTTCGCTGAACCCGACTTTATTTTGCAAAGCAGCCGGCGCGAATCGGCGCAAACCCTGCTGCGGCAGCTGCAAAATCAGCCCAGCTATCGGGAAATCTTCCGTCAGCCACAGGCAACCCGCTTACGGGAGTGGCCGTTCACGGTTCTAGTGGCACCCGGTTTTCTGCTGCAGGGTGTCGTCGATTTCCTGGCGGAACAGGAAGACGGCAGTTGGCTGTTGCTCGATTATAAAACCAATCGCATCGGGGCGGCGCAAGCAGAGTCCGTTGCGGAAGGCTATGCTCTGCAGCTGCAGCTCTATTGTCTGGCGGTGGAAAAACTGACCGGCAAACCGGTTTCTCGCGCGCAGCTGGTCTTTGTGCAGCCGGGAATCTGGTGGGACGTTCCTTGCGATGCGGTCACGCTGACCAAAGCAAGACAAGAAGCGATTGCTTTGGCTGCCGCCATTGAGCGCAGTCTGGATGCGGCTGATTTTAAAAAATGCAGCCGGGAAAACTGTTATCATTGCGAATATACTTCGCTTTGCCATGACAAAAGTGAATGAAAGGAGCAACTCACGATGAAAATTACTTATTTATACAACAGCGGTTTTGCCCTGCAATGGCCGGATCACCTGGTTATCATTGATTATTGCAAAGATACGCCGGGCAAAGGTCTCTCCGACGGCGTGATCCGCCCCGCAGATTTACAAGGGTTTAAATATGTGACGGTGCTGGCCAGTCACGGCCATGCCGATCATTTTAACCCCTGCATTCTGGAATGGGCGAAAGAACGCAGGATCCACTATGTGTTTGGCTATGATATCGCGCAAAAAAACCTGAAAGCGGAAGCAACTTATCTGCGGCCGGGTCAATCGGTCAGCATCGGCGATTTGGATCTCACCGCATATGGCAGCACCGACGAAGGAGTCTCCTTTCATCTGCGCAAAAAGGATTTTTCCATTTTCCACGCCGGTGATTTAAACAACTGGCATTGGCAGGAAGAATCGACCCCGCAGGAAATCGCCGAAGCAGACGCCTGGTTCAAACGGGAACTGGATGTGATTCGCCTGCACACCCTGCCGCTGGACATCGCTTTCTTTCCCATCGATCCCAGGATGAAAACCGATATTTATCGCGGCGCTCTGCAATTTGCGGAAGCGACGCATACCACCCGCCTGATTCCGATGCACTTTGGCAATCAGTTGCCCTTGACCAGGAAATTTCTCAATGCCATTTCCCCTTACAGCTGGCTGACTTGTATCACCAATCCGGGTGATACCATCGAAGTGAAATAGCGAAAAACCACGAGGAGGAGAAGAAAAATGCAATTCAAATTAAGCCACAGCAACATCAACGTGACCGACATGCAGCGCAGTTTGGACTTCTATGAAAAAGCGCTGGGGTTAAAAATTCTACGGGACAGCAGCGCCAAAGACGGACGTTACCGCATCTGCCACCTCACCGACGGCTCCGGTATTTACAGTTTTGAAATCACCTGGCTGCGGGATAAGCAGGGGCCTTATGAACTGGGTGATAATGAATCCCACATCGCCTTTATCGTGGACGATTTTGCCGCCGCCCATCAACTGCACCAGGAGATGGGTATCATCTGCTATGAAAATCCGGGTATGGGCATCTATTTTATCGAAGATCCGGATGGTTACTGGCTGGAGATTTTGCCGGCCAAACGCTGATCTCTGCCTCTGCTCAGCCATATTTTGCTGATTTGGCAAGCCGGTGCTTTTCTGCTACTGTTTCATCAATCAATGAAATGGCCGAAGAAAAAGCATCGGCTTATTTTTTACCGCTTGACAGCCTATCCTAACATATGTTATTATTAACCTATGTTAAAGAAAGAAGGTGCTATTTTGATTCAAACTGCAATTTTAGGTTTGCTGAATAAAAAAGCCATGTCGGGTTATGATTTAAAAAAAGCCATGCAGGATTCATTGATTATGTATTGGTCCGGCAATAATAATCAGATTTATAAAGTCTTATTGGAATTGAAAAATCAGGGTCTCGTCAGCTGCCAGACCGAACATCAGGAGAGCGCTCCCTCCAAAAAAGTCTACACCATCACCGCTCAGGGCCGCATCACCCTGCAGGAACAACTCTGCAGCCTGCCGATTGAGCTGCCGGAATTTAAAAAGCCGTTTCTGATTCAATTTGCCAACGCCGACGTGCTGAGCAAAAGACAGTGGCAGGAACTGATGCTGAATTATCAAACCGAGCTGCGCAATCAGTTGCTCTTACAAAAACGAAAACAGCAGCAGGAATTGGAACAGACAAACTGCTCCGCAGAGGAGCATTGGCTTGCTGCCATGCTTTATGAAAATATTATTGGCTTTTATCAGACAGAATTGAACTGGACTGAGCGAGTCCTCTGGGGACAGTCAAATTTACGACAGGAGGAATGAACAAGATGAATTTGGAAAATATCAAAATTTTACGGCAGGAAACCGGCGCCGGTGTGCTGGACTGCCGGCAAGCGCTGCATACAGCCAATGATGACCTGAAAATCGCCATGTCGATTTTAATTGAAAAAGGATTCCATTTAGCGCAAAAAAAGGAGAATCGCATAGCGGCAGACGGCATTGCTTTTGCCGGTGTCTATGGCCCACGCGCTGTCTTGCTGGAAGTCAGCTCGGAATCCGATTTTGTAGCCGGCAACGCCTTATTTATTGCCAATGCCGAGCAGATCGCGCGGGCAATTGCGAAATATCGCCCAGCCGACCCGGAACAGCTGCTGCAGTGCCCCAGCGATGACCCGGACCTGACAGTGCGTCAGCTGATGCAGAAAATGGTCCTGATGTTTAATGAAAAAATCGTCATCCGCCGTTTTCAGATACTGAACGGTGACTTTCCGATTGCCTTTATGCATCAGAACGGTAAATACGGTGTTATTCTCAATCTAAGCGTTGACCACCCCATCGAGGCGTCGGCTCTTCAATTGATTGGCAAGGAAATTGCCATGCAAATCGCCGCGATGCAGCCCAAGTATCTGACCCGCGAGCAGATCCCACCGGCAGCTTTGGCGGCAGTCCAAGCGCAACTGCAGACAGAGCTGGAATTGGAACAAGCCATGCATAAAAAACCGCCTGCTGTCCTGGCAAAAATCCTGCAGGGGCGCCTGGAGAAATTCTACCGGGAGAACTGCTTATTGGAACAGCAAACCATCAGAGATGACAGCATTACAGTCGCTCAGTATCTGGCGGCAGCCGGCAATGCGCTGCATAGTAGGATCCAAGTCACCGAGTTTTACCGCTATCAAAAAGCGGAAGAACCCGGCAGCTGATAGATTTTTGCTTTGCTTGCCTTTATAGTAAAGGCTCCATCACAATTGGGTAACCGGCTTCCGGAACCAACCGGATGCAGGCATCCACATCCGGGGTCGCTAAGGCAAAATGCCGAATACTGCCTGAGGTGCTGCCTCCTTGCAGTTTGCAGTGATTTCTATCTTACGATTACCGGTTGACAGCATCATACCGCAGTTATTGTCGTTTCGCCAGGATCTGATTTCCCGCAAGCTAAGCAGACGCGCAAAAAAATCAACTGTCTGCCGGTATTCAGCCTCACCCAGGGTTTTTATGGCGATGTGATGCGTTCCGCTGACTTATTTACTTTTCATATTGATCTCCTCCTTGATCGGTTATTGAAAAAGGCGTACTGGTAAATTCATACCAATACGCCTTTTGATTTTGCTTTCCGAAGAGACATTCCTCCTCGAAGACAGATATTTTGTTTTGCCTATTTCATCAGATAAGTATCGAACCAACGCATAATCTGACGTAAGCGGTCCTGGCGGTTCATCGGTTTACCGCTGCGGGAAAGCTCATGGTTTTCACCGGCAAAACGGACAAATTCGCACTTATTGCCCAAACGCATCAAAGCGACATAGAACTGTTCGGCTTGTTCCATGGGGCAGCGATAATCTTCTTCGGACTGCATAAACAAGACAGGGGTTCTGACATTGGGAGCATAGCGGATCGGACTGCGTGACATGATAAATTCCTCGCCGCCTTTATCCCAAAGATCAACACCGCCCATACCGGACTTGTTGCCGACCCAGCCAATATCGGACACGCCATATTTCGTGTACATATTGGAAATGGAACGCAGAGAAACCGCTGCTTTGAAACGGTTGGTCTGGGTGATCATCCAGTTGGTCATATAACCGCCGTAAGAACCGCCAATCACACCGCAGCGACTGGCATCAAGCCAAGTATTGTCTTTCAGGGCCTGGTCGGTGATATTCATTAAGTCGGCATAGTCACCGCCGCCCCAGTCACCGATCACACCCAGCGCATGTTTCTCGCCATAGGTAGCAGACCCGCGCGGATTGCTGATTAAAACAGCATAACCGTTGGCCGCCAGTAATTGATATTCAAAGAAATAGGCATAGCCGGAAGCGCCGTAAGGGCCGCCGTGAATATTCAGAACCAAGGGGTATTTCTGCTCGGGGTCATAATTGATCGGTTTCAGCAGCCAGCCATGAACTTCGACCTGATCGCGGCTGATCGTTGAAATCGGTTCCATCCCGGCGACATAAACTTCATTCAGCAAAGCCTGATTGAGTTCGGTCAGGCGAATACCTTCTGTCATTTCCGGTGCTTTATAATAGATATTGCTGGCACAAACCGAGCCGTCCAGAACATAGGCGACCGGCATATTGCCGTCTTTCGTTAAAGCCGGTGCCGCGCTGAAACTGGTGATCGCATGTTTTCCGGTTGTGACCATCGTCTGGCTGCCGTCGTTTAAATCGAAACGATAAAGATTGGTTTCACCATGAACCGTGATCAGGGCATAAAGAGCGGAGCTGTCGCCAACCCAGGCATAAGTACCGTTGCCGCCATCGGCTCTGGCATCGCCGCCGCAGTTGTTGCCAACCGTATAGTCAAACGGTTCCGTCAGATTTTTTGCTGCGCCGCCTTCAACGGGACGGACCAGAATGCTGGTATTGACACCGTTTTTACCCTGGCCTTTTTCATGACCAAGGTAAGCAATCCATTTGCCGTCCGGAGAGAAGAGCGGATCATGGGCGGTGCCTTCGCTGTTGCTGACCGCTTTGATCTCGCCGCTGGCGATGTCTACGGTCCAGACGTTGTTGATTTCATTGATCTCATCGTCTTCCAAACGGGAGCTGACAAAAGCCAGTTTTTTGCCGTCCGGGCTCCAGGCAGGAGACGCTTCGCTGAATTTGCCGTCGGTGATTTGTTTATATTCACCGGTTTTCAGATTCATCACAAAGAGATGTTTGTTGCGGGGATCGAGAAAACCCATGCCATTGAATTTGTAACGCAGCTTGGTGATCACGCGCATATCTTTGTTTTTTTGTTCCGGTTTGGTGCCGGGAACAAAAGAGGAGAAGGCAACTTCGTTGCCATTGGAAGGATTCCAAACGAGGCCGCCTAACCCTTCTTCCCAGGTGGTCACTTGTTTGGCTTCACCGCCATCCAGAGCGATGATCCAAAGCTGGTTCTTGCCGCTGCGATTGGACATAAAATAAATGCCTTTGCCGCAGGCAGTCCAGCGGGGAGCGGTATCGCGGATCAATTTATCGCTGCTCTGCGGATAGGTGAATTGATGCGGCGCACTCCAGCCTTCGTCTGTTTTGTCGAGCAGCCAGAGGGTACTCTTGTAGCCATTCTTTTCGAGATCCATGACCGTGTGCACATAAACGATATGCTGACCATCCGGGCTGAGTTGGCAGTCACCGGGAAACTTCATCCCCATAAAATCGTCTATGGTAATGGGACGTTTGTTCATCTGAATCGACTCCCTTCAAGATTTGGGTATCCATTTACCCTTCTGTTTGATCTTTCGCCGGATCAGACCGAATTTCCTTTCGCTAACCGAAAAAGCTTAGGTCGCTTCTTGCGATTTATGCTTTATCAGCAAGCTCTCCCTGCAGCAAGTGTTGACCGGCTGCAGGGAGAGGCTTGAAAAAGAACCATTCACAAAAGGGTAACTGCAAGCCGCACGATAACGCGGCGAGGCAATGGCAACCGCCTGGCAGGCAGATAATCTTATTGCTAGACCGGAGGGCCAACCAAGGTCCCCTGCTGCTTCTGAATATTGATTGTGTTTGTTGCAGAAATCAGGGCATTGGCTGCATTTTCTACTTCTGTCTGTGTGGCATTGTCGTTAGTGATCACAGCCATCGCTTCATCAAAAATATCCTGATAAGCTTCATAAGCAGAGAAGCTTACCCAAAAGGAGGAGTCTGGAACATCCGTTCCGTTTTCGCTGGGTCGCAGCGACGACAGTACTGAATCAGCTGCCCGCAGCGCATTGTCTAAAGCTGACTTATCAACTCTGCCATCCAAATCCGGATCATGGGTGATGGTATGACCGTCTGTCACTGTCAAATTGGCTGCATTGACATTTCTGATGATAGTCACATCGGAATCGACTACGCCGCTGACGAGAAAATCACTAAGGCAGCGTTCGTTGTCACCACCGATAATCACTAAATAAGGTACCGCAACACCTGGTGTTTCGAAAACCAGGCTGACGTCGGCCGGACAATACCACATTTCATAGCGTTGGAAGGCAGCGACAGCAGGGACTGTCAGCGTTTGGACATTGCCAAAAATGGCGAAAGCCACGAACCGGTCTGCTGTCGCACACTCACTATGCTCTCCCGTGTAATCCTTAGGATGATCCACACCGCAATTCCAATAGATGTTGCTGCCAAAATGGTAATCCACCTCATTGCCTGTCGGGGGAATGCTCTGCACTTTCACCAAATTCAAAGTATACCAATCACCGACACAGTAATTTTCAATCATGCAGTTGACTGCGGAAGTCACCGTTGTGCCGTTACATAAACTATAGAGTGTAATTGATTTATCGCCATCCAGAGGATTGAGCGAAGTTCCTGCCTGCAGGCTGATACCACCGGGAACGTAAGCGCCGCGCAGATCCACGTCAAAACTGATGGTATTCAAAATCAGGGTCAGACCGGCGGAGAAAGAGCAGTTGTTGAAGGTAAGGTTGCCACCCCAACTATAATCTGCCGTAGGATCAAACGGCGTGCTACAAGTAACCGTGACCGGCATGGTGAAGTTCTTATTGTTGATCACCTGGTCAAAATCGGGAGAGACCACAAAACTGTTGATCCCGGATTCAACTTGGGAGTACGGTTCAAGTGCGCTGACAAAATTTCTCAGGTATTCGCGCATTAATCCATCAGGAACTCCATTATTTGGCGCAAATACAGTCCCCTCATAATCCGTGATGACACCTGTTTCAACCATTTTAATCACAGCAGCGTAATAAGGCTCCGTTCCCACTAGATCGCTGAAATTCGGCACTGTAAAGTTGCCAGTTAAGTGATGTGCCAGCTTTGCATCAAGCTGATCCAGGATAGCCGCAATTTCCGCCCGCGTCAGCATGTTATAGGGTTTGATTTCATTCGCTGTTCCGCTGATCAAGCCGTGCTTTAAAAGGAACGCCATTGCTGCTTGCTTATCGGCTGACATTGCTGTCCAATCGGCGCTGTAACTCAGACTGTAGCTAGCGATTTCTTCCTGGGTAGGAGCTGCCAGACCATAACCATCTTGGAATGCCGCATAAATCTGGCTCGCCACATCAACGCGGTTGACCGCAGGAGGCAGATAATTCAGCCAGGCATAGACAACCGTGATCACCTGATTGTTCTTTGTCCAGGTCACCGTCAGGCGGACATTATAAGGGTTCGTAATCGGTGTCGAGACACTGGGATTCAGGTGAGTCTTGTCTGCAAAATACTCTGGCGTGACCGTGAGCGGCTGCCAATAGCCATCGGGATGGTTCTCATCATAGAGGATCTGCTCCACCGTATAAGCATATTCCGTAGCGTTGGCTGTGCCAATATAGACGCCGTAATCACCGGCATTACCAAAGACATGCGGTGCATCGATGGCAAAACCCGTCTCTGTCTCTGTTTGGTTGATCACAAAGTATTGATCCGGCTGCTCTACAATGATTCTGGCACCGTTCCCAGCGTTGATACCGATGGTTACATTACCGTAATTGACAATGGTAACTTCCTTTGCGCCGATTGTGGTCAGACTATCGCCCGCCCAGGAAGCGCTGAGCAAGACAGAACCCGTCACATTGACAGCAGAGATATCATAGTTACCGATCACCACCAGATCCCCTGTCACAGTTCCGCTGACTGCACAATTGGCTGTTGTGCTGCTGGTTAGGAAAAGGTAACCGATCGCCGGTTCGATGCTTCCCAAAGACAAGGACGCGCACGTGCAATCCTTTGTCATTTCATAGCGATAAATACCGTTCGTTCCGCTTTGCGTGGCAACAACCTCTGCAGAACCGGTTTTACCCCAGAGCAGCATTGACAGATAATGCTTGGCCAATTCGGATCTTGGATTGTTGCGGTCCTTCACACAATTGGTATGGTCGCCGATATAGTTTTCGGCATGATCCCCGTTGCACTCCCACATTATCTGGGCGCCAAAAGGATCATTCGCCGGGGCAGTAGCAGCCTTCGTTATTTTCACCCCATTCAGCGTGAAATAGGTGTTGGCTGTCTTGCAGGCTGCATTGACATTCACAGTGGAATTGACGGTCATACCATTCTCAATGCCATTGATATCAATCCGCAGCGGTGAATTAAGCTGAACCGGTGCAGGTTTAATGCTTTCATCCAACACAGCGTTGACTGTTTGACTCAAAATCGTGACTCCATCCAAATTGACTGCAAAGCTGCGATCACCCAATTTCAGCGTCAAACCACTGTTAAAGTGACAATCGGTGAAGCGAATTTCTCCGCCCCAGTCCCCGCTTTGCCCCGGTTCACAAGTGACGATGACCGGGTTGCTAAAGGTTTTGCTCTGCACCGTTTGGGATTGATTTTTAGATACTATAAAACTCGCCTGGCTTGAGGGAATCGGACCGATGATTGACTGTAATGAAGTAATGAGGCGCGCCAGATCGTCGGCTGAAATTTCTCCCGCGGGGTTGAAATGGCCGTCGCCACCGCCGATTAAACCGGCCTTGGTCAAGGTCATCACCGCGGTATAGAAGGGATCAGTAGAAATCACATCATAGAAAGAAATCCCTGGCTCAACATTCTGCGGCCATCCATTTTTTAAAACCTCAACTATTCTCAGCTGTTCGCCTAAATTGTAAACCAGAATCGCCGCATCGCTTCGGTTGAGGCTGCGGTAAGGATCCACAAAGTGTTTATTCGCATCCTCCCCACTGCCTGCTGTTGCTGTGATGATCTGATAGCAGAGCAGAAAAGCCATGGCGGCCTGAGCATCTGCATCCGCTTCCATCAGACACCAATCGGCATATGCTGCATAAGCTGTCAGCTCGTCGCTGTTGGGTTCCGCCAAACGATAATCCTGCCGGAATGCCTGATGGATCAGTTTCGCTGCTCCGCTGAGCGTCACCGGGGCTTGTTTATACTCTAATTGCCACCAAATCACCGAGATGGTGCCGGCAGAAGTCGTCCGTTCAATCGTCAATTCCACTTGATAGGGATTTCTGATCTGACTGGTTGGCAGCAAATACGTACTGAGACCATCCGATGCTGTTGCTTGCGTAAAGGTGATTTCTTCCGGAAGAGGTTGCATCGAACTATCATCAAAATAGTATTGCCATAATTCGAAGCGATACTCGGCCGAAGTATATAATCTGTCGAGGTTAATGCCATATCCGATCTCGGTGTCAAAGACTACCGGCCTACCAAGCAGGAAACCACCATCCGGATCTGAGGCGTTGATGCTGACTGTCTGGTTCGGCTGCTCCAGATTGACGATTGCACCCAGCAATGCGGTAAGCGCAACCGGTATGTTATTGTAGCCGATGATCGTGACCATTTGGCTGCCGATGGCTACCGCGGTATTTTCCTGCCAGGCTCCGATCAGGATCGGACCGTTGGGATGCTGCAGCGCTGTGATATCCACTTTGCCGCAAACCACCGTCTCCGCCGTCAGAATAGTGCCGCTCACTGTCAATAATCTGCTGGAATTTCCATTCAAATTAAAGAAGGTTTTCGAAGGCTGCAGAGTGCCTAAGGACAAGGTCACATCCTGAGATTGCTCCGATACCCTAAAACTGCAAATATCCGTCAGGGTAGGAGGTGTCCCTGCCTGGAGCACTGAGACACTCTTGACTTTGCCGTTGATGGCAAAAGCAAGATAATGATCCGCTGGTTCGGTCTCGGCAGGGGAACTTCCTGGATTTTTGATACACTCCTCATGATTCCCGAAATAACCCGGTTCATGATAACCATTGCACTCCCAGTTGAGGTTGGCGCCAAACCACTCCGATTCACCGATTTGGTCGGCCCCGAACACCTTGAATCCATTGAGCGTAATGCTGCCGCCGGCCAAATTGGAAGCAATGCCAGTTGTCACGCTGGACTCCACTGCGATCGACTCTGGCAAACCATTGATTTGGAGATTGACTCTGCCATTGAATTGGTAAGCCGCATTCGAAGCTGCTGCGTCTACTTTGATGAGGTTATCTTTGACACTTGTCGTGCCGGCGAAATTGAGATTGTAGCGCACTTCACCTAAATATGCCTGTAAGCCGCCATTGAATTGGCAGTTGACAAAGGTAATCTGACCACCACCGGCATCGCTCTCCCAATCAGCGGAGGTAATGACCACCGGAGTACCCGAACTGAAGATCTTATTCGTAACTGTTTGTTCTTGATCCGGTCTGACGATAAATGATGTTTGCGTGGAAGTCGCCGGACCCAAGGCATTGACAAACCGGATGATTAATTCATTCGTTTGATTGGACAGCATTCTTTCATCGGGATAGAAATTGCCTTGATTGTCCCCGCTGACAACGCCGGCTCTGGCTAAGGTCATGATCGCCATATCGTTTAACGCTTGCCCATCTGTCACATCGTGGAAACTGATATTGACCGATTGATCTAAGCTGCTTAATCGATTCAACGCGATGATCGACTGATAGAGAATCACGGCTGTTTCGGAACGTGTCAGATCATTATACGGCAGCAGATTTGTGCCTGCGGCTGGGTTGAGAATGACGTTCTTCAGCAGGAAGGCCAATGCTTCCGAGCCTTCCCCGTCATTCGCCAATTGCGCACGGTCCTCGAAACCACTCAAGAGCGTTTCTACTTCAGATGGGATAGCAGTTGTATCAACAGAAGCAAGACCATACCCCTCGCTGAGCGCTGTATAAAGCTGCATCGCCAGATCACGGCGGTTGAGCGCCGGCTGTTTATAATACAAATTCGGCCAAACGATGGTGATATCGGTGTTTGCATCCGGCTGCCAGTGCACGGTCAGGCGCACGGCAAACGGATCGGTGATCTGGCTTTCTGGATCCGGAATCAAATGTGTTTTGTTCTCTGCGGGCTGGTAGTCCGTGATATATTTGATGGCCACCGGTAGTTCTCCATTCATCGTGCGCTGCTCCAGCAGATATGTGCAGGTTTGTAAGGGAGCGCCCATCAGATAAACCCCATAATTACCAACATCACCAAAGACATGCGGACCACCGAGACTGAATGTGTTGTTCGCTGTGTAACTCACCGCCACATCCTGCATGGATTGCTCGACAATGACCGTTGCACCGCTCTCCGCTTGAATTAACGTCGGATCAGTGCTCTGTCCGTTGACGGTGACCGTCAGACTGCCAATGGCAATCTGATTGCCGTTATTCCAGGCAGCCAGATAAATTTGGTGGTTTGGATTAAGCAAAGCAGAAAGATCGACCTTACCACTGATCTCGACATCTGCCGATACCTGCCCGCTCAGCGTTAAAGTTTTACCGAATTTCTGATTGCGATTGTTGATCCGCAGACGATCCATGCTGACGGCTACGCCATCGGCAGGGAAGTTCAAGCTGATATCGCTCGAGTTATCCCACATTTCATAATTTCCGAAGACGGCACTTGCACTTACCTCTACTGTCTCTACCGCATCATAGAACGCAAGCGCAGTAAACTGGCTGCCACTGCAGGCACTATGATCACCCTGATACTGTTCCGGATGGAAAGAGTAGCATTCCCATTTCAGATAGGCACCAAAAGATTTCTTCTCACCTAAAACAGCAGAACCTCTGACGGTGATCCCATTGATCACGAAGCTGCCTGCCTCGATACCGCAATTGACTGCGGTAGCAGCATCGGAGCGGATTTCGGTTCCATTTGCCACATTATTCAGATTCACATTCACATTCTGCTGGAATTTGTTGTTTGCATCGCTTCTGCTGACTTGAATCCCGCCTGTAACAACAGATCTGCCCAAATCGATGTCATATCTGACCAAGCCCACCTCGGCAGTCAGTCCAGCAGCAAAGGTGCAGTTGCTGAAGCGAATCGAACCACCATAATCGTCGTTCGGATTGACTGGTGTACCGCAGGTAATGTTGACTGTATTGGTGAACTTTTTGTTTTCTATCACCTGTTCACCATTCCGTAAAACAGTAAAACTTTGCTGAGTAGAAGTAATCTGACCCAAAGCCATTACAAAACGATGCACCAGATCGCTCAATTGACTGCCCCAATCATACCAGGTGGCATCCATGGCAGCATTCGGGTTAAAATTGCCGCCCGTGTCGCCTTGGATCACACCGGCTTTGGCCAGCCTCAGCACAGCTTGGTAGTACTCCTCTGTACCGTTCAAATCATTGAAGACAGGATTCGGAACTATCGTTTGATCCAAGCCGGTGATCGTTTGCTTCCCAATCAGGACGGTTTCCAGCTTGATCAGCAGCATCGCAGTCTCCGCGCGGCTGAGAGTCGCAAACGGTTGGATATATTTCTTCAGAACGTCGTCACCCAAACCAGCTACACCTGTGATGATTCCATTCTTCAGTAGGAAGGCTATTGCCATAGTATTTTCAGTTTGGTCGTTAGGGTTGCTGCTCTTAGGGATGCTGCTCCAATCGGCATAAACTCCTGCATATTCATTGATGTCTGTCTGAACCGGCAGGTCCAGACGATACCCCTCTTTCAGCTGCTGATAAATTTGCTGCGCCGCATCGAGCAGGTTGGCATTATGATGATAAGTGATATTGGGTTTGCTGCCATTGATGGCGGAACCGCTCTCGAAAACCGCACGACCATAAACATCCAGGTTGCTGTTGTTGGTCAAGACGGAACCGTTCATAAAGGATAAGCTGCCGTTGACCGTGACTTGAATTGATCCATTATTGATCAGCGTTCCCCAGACGGTAGATTGACTGTTATCAATGGTGTAACCAATACTTTCTGCGATCGTCAGCGTAGTTCCGGCAGAAATTAATAATTGCTTATTTAAAGTATCATTTGCAGTAATTGCAAAATCACCTGCCGTCACAACCTTCTGAACCAAAGCGTCCGTAAGCGCGATCTGAAATTGCGCATAAGTCCCTGCTGAGGCAATGACAGACGACAATCCTGCGGTTAAAGCATTGACCGCACTGAGGCACTCACCACTCGCCGCACTGATCAGGCCATTGGGATTGAGTGTATTCTCTGTTCCCAGTGTGATGACACCGGCATTCGCCAGATGGAGCGCCTTCTGGTAAAGAGGATCACTCGAGTTCAGATCAGTGATTCCTTCAATCGTCACAGTTTCCCGCAAGTGCACACCCACAGCCTCTTCCAGGTCTGTCAGCAGGTAGACGAGATCGGCTCGGTTGATGGCTGCATTGGGTTCCATCCGCTGTTGATTGCCGATTTGACCCCTGCCGTTGATCAGGCGATAGTGATACAAGAAGGCAAAGGCAGATCTCTGTTCCGCTGTCATGTTGATTGTTTCAACAAAATTCGCCATTTCTGCAATTACAGCACTTGAATCCAAAGGCAAGTAACCAAATTTGCCCTGCAGGCTGTTAGCCAGTACCATCGCCAGCGAACCTCTGGTTTCGCTGGCTGTGAAGGTTACCGTAATGGTTTTCTCGTTGCTCGTATGGCCTATACCGTCAGCAATTTGCACGGTGTAACCGCCACTGACTGAATCAGTAATTGTTACACCCCAGAGTGGGTTTCCACCGGCATTGATTATTTGACGGGATACAACCTCTTTCACAAGCTTCATTTTTTCAGCAGCAGTGGCGCCTGCTTTGACTTCCAAACTGAAATCGCTGACAGCCGCCAACACAGCATCCAGACTGTCATTAGCGCACGGAACCGCATCAATCAATACTTTGGCTTCCTGTAGCAAACCAAGGTGCTCTCCATCACCGTTGATTTCTGCAACCGTCACCGCTTCACCGAGTGAACGGGACCAGACGGCGCGAATACTCACTATTTTCAGCAACATGGTGGAGGTATAGTCTGCAACGCCGTATTTTAAGCCTGTTGCTTGATTGACAGGCCAATAGGAACTAATCTCTCCGATGCCGGACTGAATCGCCAGCCTTAATTCGAATTCCTGTTTATCCGCGTTGGTCCTCAGAGAACGGATTGTTCTTTCCGCCGTTTGCCAAGCTCCGGAAATTTGTTCCGGTGTTACTGCTGCATTGATAAACGTCTTCATTGCATTCAGCGTACTATGATAGACTGTCCATTCGGAGCCGCTGTAATTCCCCTCATTCAATTCTGCCGCAGCGATAAAGTTCAGTGCATCCGTGCGATAGTTTTCCAGAGTGGATTTGCCCCCCACCACGACATCCAGATCCACGATCGCTCTTCTGCCAAAGATGAGCTGAACTCTTTGTGGGGTCGCTAAGTTTGAATTGAACCCGATTGCCACAAGGCCGTCCGTCAAATGACCATCGGTCATCATCGGTACGGTTTGTTCTCTCGCTATCCCCTGATAGGCGACAGCCAGAATCCCACCGTTTAGATCCAATGGATTGCCGATCTGGTAGGTCAGTTTCGTCGGGTATTGAACGATTCGGATCTTCTCTACTTCATAGGCATTGACCACATTGATGAGAAATTCTACGCTCTGCTGACTTTCCTGATGCGTTACGCGCAGCGTATAGCTGCTTGCACTATTCAGCAAGGGCATATCGGTTCGGAAATTTTGATTGCCCTTCACTTCTTCATAACGAGTAATGGGTGTGCGGATTACGCTGCTCGTACCCGGCATATAGACCAATTCAACCATCATGCCGCTATAATCCATTGTCTCATTGACTTTATAGGTTGTTTTTCTTGGTAATTCCACAATATTCATACCAACAAAGACCAAATCGTTGCTCGAAGCAGGCGCAGTAGCATCTCCTTCACCAATTCTCATTTGCAGTCCGGAGGAATTATTGCTGTCAAAAACATTACCAATCAGGCTGTTTTGACTGCTGCCGGTCGGCAGCAGCAGCTGACTTGGCAGCGGTGAGTTATTGATCAGGGATCCCAGCTGACCGTTTAGATTATCTGTTCCACCCAAAGTGAGTTGACCGGCACTATTGTTGCCAAATTGCACAAACTGCGCAAAAACTCCCGGTCCAAGATGGATCGGCACAAAGGAACCGGTACCATTCAAAATAGAGATACCACCTAAATTACCGCTGCCGCTGGTCAGGATACCGCCAACACCGGAACCGCTCATGACCGTAAAAGAAGGTCCGCTCGAAGCCGATAAGGCAAGCAGGTTCAGGCTTAGTGACTGCATGGCCGGTTCGCTGGTCTGCATTTCGACGCTGCCAATTTCATTCTCGCCGTTTTCAGACGCCGCCAAAATCGCGGTTGCCTCACCGCCCAGTGTTAGTTTTTTAATCTTACCGCTCAGTGTGGTTATGCCGCTGCCCAACAAGGTTAAATTCGGCGCCGAATCGAGCGCAGCGGCATTGACCTGTGCGCTTTGCAGCCTTCCGGCAATCACAGCATCAGCATTGGTCGTTAACGCAGTAATGCTGGTTCCCGCATCGGCCTGCAAGGCGGCGGTCATTGTGACAGTGCCGATTTCTGTTATTCGCTGCAGCTGCAGCGTCTGGCTGCTGTCGATCAGGTTGATTTTATTCTCTGTATTGAGGTAGAGCGTTTCACCCGTGCTGATGCGCGCTGTACGTAAATCGTCAAATAAAGTTTCCGCCGCAGCAAAAGTGCTGACCTGTTTTCCAAGTGTTGCCGAACCAACCGCCGCTTCGGTCGCTGGAGCGACCGTCAGATTCTGCACTTCGCTCTGATACAAGCCTACCTGCAGCGCCTGCAGATCGCCTGCCTGCGCAGTCAGTTGGCCAACCTTGGTATTGATCAGCTGCAGATTTTGCCCGGCTGTGATATTATTAATCGTATTCTCGCTTTCGGTCAAGCTGACAATCACCGCGCCGGCGCTGCCTAAAACCTCGGCGGATTGAATATGTGCCTGTTCTTCCAGGATCAATTGCAGCGGCTCTGCGCTGACACCTTGCCGATTCAGCACAACTTTTCCTGCCACTGTCGTGCTGCCGGTCAAAGACACCGCTTGGTTCGCTACGGTCAACAAACCGAGCGATTGAGGCGCGATACCGCCCGCGATGGTTAGATTGCCGCTGATGTACATATCAAGCAGCGTGACGGGAGCAGTAAGTGCGCTCTCTAGAATCGTCACGTTGGCATAGCTGCCGTTATAGCTGCCAGCTGTATCAATCGTAAGCAGCATCCCAGAGGTGATCATTTCCTCGGCCGTGAGCAGAGGTTTACAGCCGTTTGTATTATTATCCAAGAGGAATGCCTTGACACAATTGAGAGTACCGCTGGGGAAATCGAGAGTGATCGACCAGCTGCCGTCTGCCGCATCCTGAGTAACGTCTTTTACATCCGTCATTTTTCCGTCGGCAGTATAGGCAGCAACCAGCAGTTGCGCTGAGCCGGCTTCGCTCAGAGTTCCGCTCACTGTGACGCCGCCATTTAAGATATTTGCTTCCGTGATTGCCAGCATTGGTACAGCAGCAAACACTGCCCCTGATAAAGGCAGCGACACCAACAACAGGCAGCTGATCCAGATTGCGACGATAACTTGCTTTGACCACTTCATTTTCCTTACTCCCCTCGTGTCAGGCTGAATCATCAACCAGCCATTCTTCTTAAAAAGTGCTTTTGGTTTTCGCTTTTTGATCAGGTGCGTTTACCAATTATTGTTGTAAATATTTCTCCTGTATTGGCAGGTTTCCTTCTTTTATCAGAAGAATTTTGATCTTTTTAAAATAAAAAGTCCGTGAAAATCACGGACCTAAAACCCTTTATTAGAATTTTTGATACTTCGTTGCACAAAAGCGGTTCTCGGCTTATGAAGCCGACGAAATTCATTTTTTCTCTGAAAGCAAATCGCGATATTGTCTGTAAAATACCTCTGGCCGCAGAAAGAGCGCCTCATTCACCGCGGATGACCCATAGGTTTGATTGATCCGGCGGATCAGGGCACAGCCAACGCGATAAGCATAACGGTGTTGACCAAAAATGAAATCGATCCAGTCCTCATCAGATCGATTGTCACTGTTTTCAAAACTTTCCAACGTTTGCAGGAAAGACAGAATCGATTGCTCTAGTTGTACCGGGTTCTGCAGCACGAGGTAGTCTTTGATGGTAAAGCAACTTTCATCCGGTTCGATTCCTGCCAGCAGACGTGCATTTAGGGAACTATAGGTTGCATATCCTTCATTTTGCACTGCCCAAGCAAGCATTTGCAGCCACTGTGACTTCGTTTTGGCTGCTTTTAAATCCGGCACAGGCTGATACTTCTCATAGGCTGCGTGAAAGCACTCATGCATCATCATATAGAGAAATTCATTTTCATATTTCAGATAACCGGCGTAGTTGAGATTCATGGGAACTTGCCCATGCAGTCCAATGCCAACATCATAACCGATCACAGGATAAACGGTAATCTCCCCGAGATCTTCCGGTGGAAAGAGAACCTGCAGAGCTGCCGCCGTTTGCTTGAGTAAGCTTTCCTGTTGTGATTCCAAACGTTCCAGAGTGGTTTTTATAGCAGGCAGATTTTCCTGTAGGCCCCGCAAACCAAAAAAAGGGGATGGCTCCTGGCGCACTGCCGTCTTGATATCCTCCGGAGTCAATCCGGCCGCAAATTGTCGGTTATGTTCAAAAATCGTTTGATAGCCGGGGTGCCGCAGCAATTCATCCAATTCACATCTCCCTTGCAGCCAATCCAGAAAGAGTTTCGCCCCATCGAAATTCATTTTCATGATCAAGATCCTCCTAGCTTTCTTGCATGAGCAGGGCAAGAATCGCTGCATCCGCCGGGCAAAAATCATATTGCCTTAAATCGCCCAGCCGCACAAAGCGAATCTCATTGTGTTCTTGCTTTTTCGGCTCACCGCTGAGAATATGGGCACGATAAAAAGTCAGATGCACGGTAAAAGCAGGATAGGAATAAGTCGTATCCGTGATTTCTTTTTCAATTGCCAATTCAATCGCTAACTCTTCGTGGCATTCCCGCAGCAGGCATTCGCGCAGCGTTTCTCCCGCTTCCTGTTTGCCGCCCGGAAATTCCCAAAGCAAGGCGCAATTCTTGCCTTCTGGGCGCTGGCAAATCAGAATTTCATTCATTTCATTATAGATCAAAGCGGCAGCGACTTCTAACATGGCTCATTCCTCCAATTTTAAGATTGCTTCCCGCGCCAACTGATCACAGCGGTTATTTTCCGCACTATCTGCATGCCCCTTTACTTTGTGCCAGCTGATTTGATGCCGCTCGGCTTGCTTGAGCAACCGCTGCCATAAGTCTTGATTTTCTACCGGCTGTTTTTTGCTGGTCAGCCAGCCGTTGCGCTGCCAGTTCACCAGCCAGCTCTTTTGGAAGGCATTGACCAGATAGGCGGAATCACTGTAGAGCTCTACTTCACATGGTTCCAGCAGCAATTCCAGCGCCTCAATCGCCGCCATCAGCTCCATACGATTGTTGGTAGTCTCTTTCTCTCCGCCGGAAATTTCTTTCCGTTGGGTATGATAGAGTAATACCGCAGCCCAGCCTCCCGGTCCCGGATTGCCGGAGCAGGCGCCGTCGGTGTAAATAATGCATTGCTTCATCATGGTTCGCCTCGCTTCCTTATCTGCGTTATCTTTTCCGCATCGGAAGGATTTTTACCTTCTTTGGCGAAAATCACAACAGAAAACAAAGAAGGAGTGATTGATGAATGCGTATTTACATTTCTGCTGATATCGAAGGAATTACCGGCGTCGTGCACGGCGATCAATGCAATATCACCGGTGCCGGGGAATATCAAAGAGCGCGTTTACAGATGACCCGCGAAGTCAGCGCTGCCGCTCAAGGTTTTTTTAATGCCGGCGCCAGTGAAGTCATCTGCAATGACAGCCATGGTTCCATGCGGAATATACTCATTGAAGAATTGCATCCGGACGTCCGTCTGATCAGCGGTTCTCCCAAACACCTTTCTATGATGGAAGGCATCAACGATCAATTCGATGCCGTCGCTTTCATCGGCTATCACGCAAAAAATGGCGACCGCGGTGTTTTGAGCCATACCATCTCCGGTGGGACCGTATTCGAAATTCGCATCAACGGCAAACCGGCCAGCGAAGCGGTAATCAATGCTGCGATTGCCGGTGATTTCAACATCCCTGTCATTCTGCTGACCGGTGATCAGACCATCTGCAATGATGTCAAACTGGATTTAGGCAAAATCGAAACGGTCACCGTCAAAGAAGCCATCACCCGCTATTCCGCTTTGAATTTACCGAACGAGGAAGCCTGCCAGCTGATCGAAGCCGCTGCCAAGCGTGCCTACGGACGCATCGGAGAATTGAAACCTTTTATTCCCTCCCGTCCGGTCAATCTGGAACTCGTCTGCCTGAACAGCGGTCTTGCCGATAACGCCTCCCGTTGCCCCGGCTCAGAACGGATTGACGGCCGCACGCTGCGCTGCAGCGGTAAAAACTTCCTGGAAGCCTTCCGTATTCTGCGCACGATGATCGCCTTAGCAAACTAACCAGGATGAGCGAATGGGCTGTGCTTCCGATCGACCGCTCCAACCAACAGTATCTGCTGCGTCCCAACACAGCCTTTGAGATCATCGGACGTTGTATAGCGCTCTTCGATGGTACGGTCTGGAGCCATAAAGAAGTGCTGCTGCCGCAAAAGAGCAGCAAGTGTTTTCCTGATGAAAAGCTGGATCCGGCCGAATTCATTGACAGCACGGATAAAACTGTTTTGTTTTGCTTTACCAAAACAGGCCGCTGTGCCGGCCATCTGCGTCTGCATAAAAATTGGAATCATCTGGTCTATATCGATGATATCGAAGTGGAAGCGGATTTGCGGCGTCAAGGCGTTGGTCGGGCACTGATGGACGCTGCGGTGGCATGGGCCAAAACAGAGCGGCTGCCGGGCATCGTCCTGGAAGCCCAGGATTGCAATTTAGTCGCCTGCCGCTTTTATCTCAAGTACGGCTTTGTCATCGGCGGCGCCGACAGTCTGCTTTATGAAGCAACCGGCGCCCGCGGGGAAAAAGCAATCTTTTTCTATTACTTGTTTTGGTAAAATCAATACGGTTCTGTTTATGTGCCGAAAGCAGCGCAGCGAAAGGACCGTTTTTTCGTCGTCGAATCGCAGGCGAACGAATGTGAGACAGAGATTGATCAGCACTTGATGTTGACTTTACATTTCCCTTTATGATCCTTGGAAAATAGGAATGGGAGAAAGGTTGCGCCGTTTATATGAGTTTTTTTCGTAAAAGTTCAAAAGAAAAAACGCTTCAGGAAACTACAGTCCCAGACGAGCAGTCGGCATCCCGGGAAACCGAAGACAGCTCGGATTTTTCGGCGGCAATAAAAGTAAAAAAAGAAAAAAAGAAGTGGCCCGGCTTCTTAATTGCCGTCTTATGTATCGCTCTTGCCGTGGTTGGTATCGTCTATTATCAAAAAAATAAGCAATCTGCCGACAACAAAAACAGTGCTTCTTATTCCTACTATACCGTAACAAAACAGGATCTTGTTTCTTCTCTCAGCAGCAGCGGAATGCTGCTGCCTGCTGATTCTTATAAAGTTACCACTTTGGTCAGCGGAGAGGTTTTGAGTTCGAATATTAACGAGGGCGATATTGTAAAAAAGGATGCGGTGCTTTATCAAGTGGATAGTTCTGCCATCAGCAATACGATTGCCCGAGCTGAGTTGACGCTGAGTCAGAGTCAGAAAAATTATGACCGCAAATTGGCGAGCTTAGAGGACCTCAATATTACCGCAAGCGAAGGCGGCACGGTCATTGAATTATTGGTGAAAACAGGTGACAACCTGAAAAGCGGCCAAAAAGTAGCGACACTGCGCAACAGTAGCGTTATGCAGTTAACGTTGCCCTTTAACTCGGTCGATAGCAAAAGCTTTTATCTTGGCCAACCTGCCCAGGTTACGCTGGACAGCAGTTACGAAACCTTGAACGGCACGATTCGTCAGATTTCTGCGGTCGATCAAATCATGAGCGGCAATATGTTGGTCCGTCAAGTAACAATCGATGTTGTCAACCCGGGTGCTCTTTCTCCCCTGCAAAGCGCTACGGCGATGGTGGGTGATGTTGCCTGCAATGCAAAAGGTAATTTTGCTTACGCCAGTGAAACCACAATCACAACTTCCGTCAGCGGGGAAGCCGCAACTTTGCTGGTAAAAGAAGGCGATTTTGTCACTGCCGGTCAATTATTGCTTACACTGACCAGCACAATTCTGCAGGACGACCTGGAGAATGCGGCCAACTCACTCAAAGATGCTGCTTTGGCTGTACAAAACCAGTACGATAATCTGAATTCCTATACCATAAAATCGCCGATTGCCGGAACCATCATCCAAAAAACCGCCAAAACGGGTGATAAGCTTTCCCCTAATGCAGCTTTGTGTACCATCTTTGATTTGTCTTATTTAACTTTAACTTTGAATATTGATGAATTGGACATCAGCAGGCTTGCTGTGGGTCAAACCGCCACAATCACAGCCGATGCGGTGGAAGGAAAGACCTACACAGGAACCGTTACAAAAGTCAGTATCGCCGGGACCACCGCCAACGGCGTGACCACTTACCCAATCACCATTCGGATTGATCACACCGAAGGGTTGTTGCCCGGTATGAATGTGACTGCCATGATTACCTTTGAAGCGCGCAAGAATGTGCTGGTAATACCGATCGCCGCGATCGTGCGCGGCAATCGTGTCTTGCTGAAGTCGGAGGCTGCAGTCCAAACTCCGGACCAAACCTCCGATCCAACGATCCCAAAGGGATATCACTATGTTGACGTGAACATCGGTATCAACAATACGGATACCGTTGAAATCACCGCCGGCCTCAGTGAAGGAGATGTCATTGCGGTGAAAAACAGTTCTACTGCTCCTCCTGCGGCACAGAATCCTTTCGGGCTGCGCTAAGATGATGAACAATAGCGCTAATACCATAATCCCCGGGTCGGTAGGCTCAGCCAAAATGGTTCCTCTCATCGAATTTCATCGGGTCTATAAAGTCTATACCATGGGTGAAACTGTCGTGCGAGCCATTGATGGAATTTCCCTGCAGATCTCACAGGGTGAATTTGTCGCAATTGTCGGACCGTCCGGCTCGGGAAAAACCACCTGTATGAATATTATCGGCTGTTTAGATGTTCCGGATTCCGGACAGTATTTGCTGGGCGGGCAGGATGTCGGACAATTAAGCGACAATGCCCTGGCGGTAATCCGTAATAAAATGATCGGCTTTGTTTTCCAGCAGTATAATTTGCTGCCTCGCTTAACCGTAGAAGAAAACGTGGAAGTTTCACTGATTTATGCCGGCGTCGGCAAACAGGAACGCATCAAACGTGCCCGTGATGTTTTGAGTCGTGTCGGTCTGTCCGATAAACTAAAAAGCCTGCCCAATCAGTTATCCGGCGGGCAGCAGCAGCGCGTCTCAATCGCGAGAGCCTTGGTTGGCAATCCTTCTGTGATACTGGCCGATGAACCAACCGGCGCACTGGATTCCAAAACCGGGATGGATGTTTTGCGTTTATTACAGGAATTGCATCAAGACGGTAATACAGTTGTTTTGATCACGCATGACAATGGAATTGCTGCCCATTCCGAACGCACCATCCGCCTGTCGGACGGAAAAATCATCTATGATGGCCCCACGCAAAGAGAAAGCGGGGCAAGTTTATGAGCATTGTACAGTCATTCCAAATGGCGATTAAAAATATCGCTACCAGCAAGTTCCGCTCTTTACTTACTATGTTGGGTATCATTATCGGCGTGGCAGCGGTCATCATCATTGTGGGTTTAGGCAATGGTGTGGAGATTTATATGACCAGCGCTTTTCAAAGTCTGGGAACCAACTTATTGACCGTCAATATCAGCGGGCGCGGTTCTACGCGCAGCATTTCTGTCGATGAAATCTATACGCTCATCGAGCGCAACCCAGACTTGCTGCAGTCTGTTTCTCCCACAGTCGCGGTCAGCGGAACCGTTAAAATCGGTTCCGAGAGCGTCGGCACCACCAAAGCTACCGGTGTGAGTGAAGATTATGCACGGATGAAAGATTATTCCCTAAAAGCAGGCCGCTTTCTGGAATATGTGGATATCCTCACCCGACAAAAAGTCTGTGTCATCGGCAGCTATTTAGCAAAAGAGTATTTTAATAACAATGCTGTCGGCGAAACATTGCGCATCGGCGAGAACACTTACTCCATCGTCGGTGTTTTATCGGAAAAGGCCGAAAGTGCAGCGGCCAGCAGCGACGATGCCATCTATCTGCCCTACAGCGTTGCCGCCAAATTATCCAGGACAGGGATTAATACTTACAATATAGCCGTGACTTCGCAGAACACGGTAACTCAAGCAAAAGAGTTGGTCGAAGACGCACTTTATAAAGTATTCGGCAGTGATACAGCTTACAGAGTAATCAGCATGGCGGAAATGCTGAGCACAATGACGAGTATGATCAATATCGTAGTCCTGGTTCTGGGGACTATCGCCGCCATTTCCCTGGTGGTCGGCGGAATTGGCATCATGAATATCATGCTGGTTTCCGTGTCGGAACGTACGAAAGAAATCGGCATCCGCAAAGCATTGGGTGCCAAGCAACGCAATATCATGGAACAATTTGTCATAGAAGCCGGCACAACCAGCGGTTTGGGCGGTGTGATTGGCATTGTTTTTGGTTATGTTCTTTCGTCGGTGGGATCCCAGGTACTTTCTGCCGTAGTTTCTACAGAAATCACCATTACTCCCTCCGGCTCTTCGGTACTGACTGCTTTTGCTGTCTCTGTAACAATCGGTATTGTCTTTGGTTACCTTCCCGCCCGAAAAGCGGCCCGATTGAATCCCATTGAAGCACTGCGCTACGATTGATGAAAGGACAAATGGAATGAAGAACCGATGCTTGCTCCTGCTGCTCAGTACTTTCCTGTTCTGTTTACTGTTTGCGCCACCCGTCTACGCCGGCGAGACAGACAGCAATGTGACGCTCGTCCTGAAAGCGATGAATATTTTGACTTTCGAGCCCTCCGGCGAAGCGGATCCCCTGCAGCCGGTCACCCGGGCGGAATTTGCCGCGCTGCTGGTCTCTGCTTCGCAATACAAAACCATTCTCAGCTCAAACTCACTTGTCTCTCCCTTCTGGGATGTCAAATACAATCATCCTTATGCCGCAGCCGTAAAGGCAGCCGCGTCGGCCGGTTGGCTGGTTGGCTATCTTGATGGCAGCTACCGGCCGGATCAGGCCATCAAGCCGGAAGAAGCAATGACCGCTGCCCTGCGTCTGTTAGGCTATACCGCGGAAGACCTGTCCGGCATTTATCCTGCTGCGCAGCTGAGAAAAGCGCAAAGCCTGGGTTTATCGGACGGGCTCAGCCCAATGTCCGCAAAAAATCTGTTACTGACGGATGCCAGACAGCTGATCTATAATCTATTAACCGCCAAGACAAAAAGCAATGTTTACTACGCCACTACGCTTGGCTACAGCGTGAATGCCTCAGGAGAACTCGATTATACCGGCTTGATCGCAGCAAATCTGCAGGGGCCTTTTATCTTGGGATCCAACAGCCTGGACTCTCTGATCCCTTTCGATCTGGCGAACGCTGTTGTTTATCGCAATGGCAAACCTGCAAACGTCACGGCGATCGTTGCCAATGATGTAATTTACTACCACTATAATTTGCAAACGATCTGGGCTTACAGCAATCAGATTGTGGGCCTTTACACAGCTGCCTCACCGAATACTGTGGCTCCCACCAAAGTAACCGTTGCGGGTAATACTTATTCTCTGGGCAGCACGACAGCGACTTATAAACTATCGGCTATGGGTGAATTTGTTGTGGGCGATACCATTACTCTGCTGTTGGGGATGAACGGTGAGGTGGTTGATGTATGTTCGCCGCAGGAATCTTCCGGCATCCAATACGGAGTCGTCACTGCCACCAATGTGGAAACTTTTCTTACCAATACCAGCGGCAGTCAGGTCGTTAAAATTACCACCGTGGCCTGCACCGACGGCACGACCCGTCAGTATAACAGCAACACCGCCGTCAGCGTGGGCGACCTTGTTTCAGTCGGTATCGTCAATGGCAGTGTGAATCTCAAGAGACTTCCCATAAAACGCATTGGCGGAACCATCGATGCTGCCGCTGCCAAATTGGGTGATTACAGTTTGGCTTCCGATATCAAAATCCTCGATACCGACTCCGGCGGTCATTTCTGCACGCTGACAGCGGCGCGTCTGGCCAATATCGAACTGAGCTCGGAAGACATTCGCTATTTCGTGCAAAACGAAGCCAAAGAAATCACTGACTTGATTCTATATGATGTTACAGGTGATCTGCATACCTATGGTTTCATCACCGACGTAACGGAAACAACGACTTCCGTCAGCGACGGTGCCGGCGGTAAAGTGGATGTTACCCACTACATCTTCAGCTATCAAAGCAACAATGTAAAGGGCAGCTATTCTTCCCCGATCGACAATTTGCGCGGTGGAGTTATGCTGTTTTATCAAAACAACATCGTCACTACGATCGCAACACTCAGTGAATTTGATATCGATACGATCAGCAACTATGCCGCAACTGGCAATCAACAGGAATACCGCTTAGCCGATAACCTGCAGGTCTATATCAAAGCAGACGGCAAAACCTATCTAACCAATCTCGCCGCAGTTGCCAATCCGGATGTTTACAAATTGCGGGGTTATTATGATAATTTCTCCTTTGCGGCAGGCAACCGCATCCGGGTAATTCTAGCCATAGCAAAATAACAGTCAAGTCAAAAAATGCGTGATTTGTTATGACATGCTCCCCATTTTGCAGAAACTCAAAACAGCAAAAAGTTTGAGACTACAGCCTGGGGAGCTATTATTATGTACAAAACGAAAGCAGCATCAGAAGAAAAGATCCAAACTGTCAAAGCGTATCCAGCCGGAACCGGACCGCCCAAAACAATGTGATTCTCCTTCACAGCGCCCGGCATCCCAAAGCGGGGAAACAGTCAATTCGGCTTTCTCGCCTTGGCTGCTCAGTAGTTTTTTCAATTTTTCCCTCTTATCAAGCAGGAAAAAGGACTACCCTTCCGCGAATTTAGAAATACCTTGCGCAAAGAAAGAAGGCAGGTCCTGATGTATCATCCCTATACCATCAAAATTCTGCTTACCCCCGCTATGTCTGACCTGCAGAAAACACTGACTCTGGAATTGGCGATTTGGCTGGGTTTTCACAGCCTTTCCCTGGAATTTCCCGTCGCTGTCAGGCAGATGACCAGCAGGGAGGAGAATCTGCTTTATCTGCAGGCCGCCGATCAAACAGACGACGCGTTCAGCATCCTGCAGCAGCAAAACAAAGTCATCGTTGCCATTCGGGGCTTACAGGATCTGCCGGCGGCTCTGACCGATTTGAACAGCAAGGCGGACGCGCTGCTGCATATTCGTTTGCCGCAGGCGGCCGGGCAGCGGCCGGGCGGTTTGAAAGCAAGTAAAGCACCGGAAGATTACCGTCCTGTCGGCGCGCTGCCGCCGCAGCGCGGTCTGGCCGATCTATTTTCTCCGGGAGTTTTTTTAAAAGACAGCGATCATAATGGCCTCCCGGACCAGCTGGATTTGCATTTCCTGCTGCCGGCAAACTGTGACGACAGCACGCTGATCGCCGCCTGCAACTTTGCTGCCCGTTTCGGCATGGAAACCACCTCCTATACGCTGCCGGTCACAGTCAGCCAAGCGTCAGCCGGTAATTTGCTTGTTTTCCAAACGCAAGCCAGCTGCAGCATCAAACTGATTTCCGCACCGGAAAGCAGCCGGCTGCTGATCAGCGGCAGCGGAGCCGAATTGGAAACTTGCTCGGCAGAATTCTGCAAGCGTTTCCCCGCTCTCTGCGACGACCAAACCTGGCAGGATTTTTTGCAGCAAACGGAAGACGATCTCTGCCTGCAGACACTGAATGGTCAGACAGCGGCGCTGCAGATGCTGAGCGAAGCGGAGGATCCTCCCTTGCTCTGTTATACCTCTCCTGCCGACCCGAAGGAATTGGCCAGTCTACAGCGGGAGTATCCAACCATGCAATTCTTCAATCACAAAGCATCCCGGACGGTTTACAGCAAAGCCTATGATCTGCCCTGGGAAGCGGATGTGCTGCGCCGACTGCTGTCGGAGGCGGTTTATCCGTTGCTGCAGGCCGGTGATCACATCGAACTTGAGGCTGCTCTGAGCGAAGATGCCGCCTGCCGTCAGCAGCTTGCCGCAGAAATTCAGGATCAGCTGCAAAAACAAGGCCTGCAGACCGATCGTTTTCACTTGCTTTGCGCTTATAAACAGGGTTATAGTTGGTTGGAAGAAGTCATCCTGCCGCAGCTGCAGCGGCTGGATTCGCTCCACCACATTGAAATTGCCTTCAGGGCCTTTTTACCGGAAGGGAAAACGGAATGGCTGGATCAGGATGGCGCTACCCCCATCCATAACCATCTGACAACGGCCACAACAGAGCAATGGCATGACCTGCCGCTGCGCTATCTGCAGGAACTTTATCCCGCCGATGATCTGTTGAGCAGTCGGCTCGCGCTGCCGCGCAGTGCGATTCAATTCCTTGCCTACAAAGGCACGGCGAATCTGACCTACGAAGTAACCGCCTTTGACCAAAACAACACGCTTTTGCTGCGGGAGCATTATCTCGCCGCCTGGCAGAGCCGCCCTTATCTCGACGCTTATCCCGCTCTCGGGCTCGTCCATCCCGCCTGCGGTTACCTGAAGGTTCGCCGCAATGGAACGCCGGTATTCGAGCAAATGATCGATACCGATCTGACCACGATTTGGAATCTTTATCAGCAGGAAATCCTGCCCGACTGCCGCCATTATATCGAAGCAAAGCTGCCGCAGCAGGTCAGCCTAACAGATCAGCCTTTCTTTTCGCAACTGCGTTTGGAGATTGAAGTCAGCGAACCGGATGAAAAACTGCCCTGGCGGCAGGATCTGCTTTCGTCGCTTGATGCTATGCATGAAGATCTTTACTTTGCCGGCAGCGATTTCTTTAAAGCTTACGGTTTAAGCCGCTGCCAAGAGCAATTCACCGCCCCCGGATTGATCCTGCCTCTGCTCCATCAGCGGCAAGGCAAGCCGACCTTGCGCGTCACCCTATTGGAGCAGATAGAGAAAAAGCCTCTGCTGCTCACGCAAAGCGGCCGGCAATATCGCGCTTTGCCCAAAGGTTCTGTGAAAACCATCCTGCGGCAATTGGATTGGCAGCAGGATCATTTCCGGGCTCAGATTGCCGTGGAAGATTGGCGCAGTCAAAGCGATGAATTCGATTTCCATCGCTTGCTGCATTTTTACACAAAATGGATCGGCAAAAAGGCAGCGCAGGAAGAAATCTCCTACTTCCCCGTCCGGCAAATGATTTTTACCTTGGCCAATGACCCTCAGCCAACCGTCTATCCGCTCGATTTGCCGCAAAAACAGTTGCTGCGTCCGCCGCTGTCAATCCGGCAAATTGATTTACAGGAACACAGCGTGATTGGTTATGAGGAATATCTCGCCATCATGGAGCAGCTGAAATCGGTGCCGGGTTTACGCGTTCTGCCGCTGGCCAGGAGTGTTTTGGGCAAAGTGATTTATGGCGTCGAACTGCTGCCGCAAGCCGGCGGCTATCTGTCGCGTGTGAAGCGGCTGAGCTTGCTGCCTTCCGAAATTATTCTCTGCCGCCATCATGCCAATGAAGTCTCCAGTACAAATGCCGCGTTCCTGCTGCTGAAAGAACTCCTGAGCAATCCCCTCTATCAGAACCTGGCGGAGCAAATCAGCCTTGCGATCATTCCCCTGGAAAACCCCGACGGCGCTGCGCTGCATCACGAACTGCAGCTGGAACATCCCAATTGGAAACTGCATGTCGCCCGTTTCAACGCGCTCGGGCGCGATTTCACTTCCGAATATTTCCACCCCGATACGATTCACAGCGAAGCCTTGGCTTTCAGTAAGCTCTGGCTACGCAATCTGCCCGATGTGGTGATTGATAATCATGGCGTACCCAGTCACGAATGGGATCAGCAGTATTCCGGTTATACTTCGCCGGGATTCAAAGGCTTCTGGCTGCCGCGCGCGCTGCTCTACGGTTATTTTTGGACAGTAGATCATGCCGACTTTACTTCCAATTTAGCGGTCAATCAAAAGATCGCGGAGGTCATTGCCGAGAGCATCAACCGGGATCCGGAAATTTCCGCCTGGAACAGCGAATGGCGCGAACGTTTTGAAAAGTATGCGCATGCCTGGCTGCCGCGGCTGTTCCCTGCCGATTATGTGCAGAACATGATCAATTACCGGATCCCTTACACGCTCAATTATCAACATCACTATGCCGCAATCCGCTGCCCCTGGATTACCGCCGTCTCCTATACATCGGAAGTGGCCGATGAAACAGCACAGGGGGATTATCTCTATCTCTGCGCCAGGACCCACCTGCTGCAGGATCTGGCTGTGATCCAAATGCTCTGCCGCAGCCGCAGTGCCTTCACTGATTTCAGCATCGAAAATGATGGGACCCTGACGCTGCAGCTGCGCCGGCAGCGACCGCTGCTTTGCTGATTGCAGAAGACAACCGCTGATTCCGCTCTCCGGCTGCCTTTTGCAGAGCGGCGCCGGTAAATAACGGGCCGAACAGAAGGAACCTGCGGTCACCGACACGAAATAATAAAAACCGCTTACACCGGAAAAATGAAGGAGAACGATCATGCGCAGCGAGCAGGAAATGCTGGATTTGCTTCTCAGCACAGCCGAACACGATGAGAGAATCCGTGCGGTTTATCTCAACGGTTCCCGGGCAAATGTCAAGGTCCCGAAAGATATCTTTCAGGATTTTGATATCGTTTATGTGGTCACGGAGACCGCTTCCTTTTTAGCCGATCCCCATTGGCTCAAGCGGTTTGGTGAAATCCTGATTATGGAAGAACCGGATCGCCTGGATCGGGCCTTGGGACAACCCCGCGATTTCTCAGAGCGCTATGCCTGGCTGATGCAGTTTACCGACGGCAACCGCATCGATCTTTCTATCCTGACCAAAGCGGCGATGCGAAAAGAATTCGGTCGCGACAGTCTGAGCGTTGTCCTGCTTGATAAAGAGGCGCTGCTGCCGGAAATCCCGGCTGCCAATGACGGCGATTATCTCGTACAGCGGCCAAGCCAGGCGATTTTTGATTGCCGCTGTATCGATTTTTACTGGGTGGCGCCGTACATCGCCAAAGGACTTTGGCGCAATGAATTGCTCTACGCCCTGGATTATTTTCAATCTCAAAAAGTTAAGCTGATCACTATGCTGAACTGGCAGGTCGGTACGGAAACCGACTTCACGGTTTCCACCGGAAAATCCGGAAAATATCTGAAAAATTATTTGTCGCCGCAAACCTGGCAAAAATTGCTGGCAACCTACCCCGGCAGCGAGGAAACCGCACTTTGGCAGGCCTTATTTACGATGATGGACTTATTTGAAGAAACCGCCCAAACGGTGGCGGTACGGCTGCAGTTTTCTTATGATCAAAGATTAGCCCGCAACAGTAAATCTTTCGTCCGCCATATTTACGAACTGCCCCGCAACGCCAAAGAGATTTATTAAAAACGCAGCGCCGCACTGCAGGCTGCTATTTCTGAATAAGGAGAAAAGGTGAATTCTATGAAAGTTTTATTTTTATACCTTCCCACCGGACAGGGACATTATTCCACCTCCAAAGCCATGGCCGACTATCTGCAGGAACAAGGCGTCACTTGTGAGCTGCTCGACGTCTATGAGCAAATTGCTCCTTTGTTGAATGAAACTGTTTCCCGGGGTTATTTGCTCAGTGCTTCTTATGCGAAGCCGGCTTATCAAAAAATCTATCAAATCATGGATCGGGTGACCAAACCTGCTTCCCCTTATTCGCCGACTCAGCTGATCACCCGCCTGCTGACGCACGAAATACAGGATTATATTCTCAATTTCCAGGCGGATGTGATCATCAGCTCGCATGTTTTTGCCTCCTGCATGCTCAATCTGATCAAAAAACGGGGATTGCTGCCAAATACCCTGACCGTGAATATCATCACAGACTTTACGGTTCACCCGCTCTGGCAGGAATGCACCGACATGGATTACTTTGTGGTTGCCAGCGAACTCTTAGCCTACGGTTTGCAGCGCAAAGGGATTTCGCTCAGCAAAATGCTGCCCTTTGGCATTCCGGTTCATCCGAAATTCTCGCAGCGCGTGGAACAAAAAGAAGCCCGGCGTCAATTGGATTTAGATCCGGAAAAAAAGACGTTATTGATCATGAGCGGCTCCATGGGATTCGGGCATCTGGATGAAACCATTGAAAAATTGGATTTGCTGCCGCTTGATTATCAGGCTTTGGTGGTTTGCGGCAATAATAAACGCATCTACAATTTATTGAAAAAGATTCGGGTCAAAAAAGATTTCCGTATTTACGGTTTTGTCGACAATGTGGATTTGATGATGGATGCCGCCGATTGCATCATCACGAAACCAGGCGGTTTAACTTCATCAGAGGCTCTGGCAAAAGGGTTGCCAATGATTATGATCAATCCGATTCCCGGTCAGGAAATCCGCAATGTTGAATTCATGCTGAACAATGGGTTGGCGCTCCATGTTACTCCCACTTTTCCTCTGGAAGAAGCAGTCTACAATTTGTTTTCCAATCAATTGAGAGTCAGAATTCTGCGGGATACCATTCAGCTGTTAGGGAAAAGAACCGCTACCCAGGAGCTCTGCGGATTTATCATGCATTGGTATGAGCAGAAAACGGCTCAAACCGGTCAAAATTGAAATTCGTCCGCCGCCGCCAATGCCTTGCAGCAGAGATCATTTCCAGAGACCATCCGACCGGATCCCCACAATTTTCTCATCCATAATAAACGATACCAAAAAAACAGAGCCTTGTGTCTGCTTTTGGCAGCCGCTTGGCTCTGTTTTTGGGGGCTGTTTTGTTGCAGCCCCTTTTTTCTGCTTTTTACCTTCCACTGCCTAGGCAATCAAATGAATACTGCTTTCACTGCTGTCGGCCAGCGGCTGCAAACTGCTGAGCGTATCGATCAGGAAGACCTTGCAGCGTCCGCCCGCAGGCAGCGCTTTGAATGAGATCTCTTTGTCCACTTCAGCCGTATGCGCAAGACCGATGTCGCTTTCCGTCTTGACTTCCGTCATGCGGCCGTTGGCATCATAGACTGCGACCACCAACATGAGATTCGCGTCTGCTCCGGAATGGTTGCCGAGTGTGACCCGAGTGGTCAGGGCGGTCGGATCAAGCTCCAGTGCCCGCGTATAAATCGTCTGCGGATAGAGAACCAGCGCAGCGGAGCTTGTCGGTAAGGATGCATAGGAGGTTTCGCTTGCCTTGATTCGGGCAGCAAAGATATGACTTTCGAAATTGCTGACCGCAAAGAAGACATTCGTATCCTGCCAGCTGCCCTCGTCGATCTGATATTCCGCGCCATCGATTGGGCTGACCGTTACCGTATGGTCAGCCGTTTGGCTGACCGCCAGATTGCCCGGTGCGCCCGGCCGCGCCGGCGCCTTGAGAGGAACGATCGCGCCGGTTGCTTCTTGTTTGATATAAAGAACCGATTCCGGTGCAAAGTTCGCTCCGCTGGCTACCGCAACTCCGTTGAAATCCGCTGCGGTATTGGCTTGATAACCTGCCTCTAAGCTGAGTGTTTCCGCTGCGTAATTGATCGTCACACCGTCAGGCACTAAAACGACTGTTTGGGTTACCGCCGCGCCGGCTACTGTGACCGGCAGGGTGACCGCTTGATAGCCATCCGCGCTGATTGTCAGGTTGTAGTCGCCATTACTGAGTAATTGTGCGGTTTGGTTACCGGTCACAACCCACTCCGTTGCTCCCAGCATGACTTTCAGGTGATTGCTGTCTTCCGTTTTTTCTAACCCCGTATTGAGCTGATTTTGCAGCTTGATGGTCAGCAGGAAGTTAGCCGTCGTATCATTCGCCAGACTGACTGCCTTTACGGCATCCTGCGTCACCGCAAGCTCAAATGTTTGACTGAGATAACCCACTTTGCTGATGGTGCAGTCATAGGTTGCCAGCGGCAGCTGCAGCGTCAGTTGACCTGCGGCGTTGGTATCACCCGAGGTCACCAGCACTGCCGCTTTGGTTTTGATTTCCACTTTGGCATTGGCTACGGCATTCGCAGCACTGCTGACGGTATAGGTAATGTTAGCAGATTTCTGTAAGAGAACTATGATGCTGCGGTCATCCGCCTGAATATTTTTCGAATCATTCACGCTGAGATAACCGGTCTTGCTGACTGTATACCTATAATTTCCTGCCGCAAGCTCGGTGGAAACGGTTCCGTTGAGATCGGTTGTCAAATCTACTCCGTTAATGCTCACGGTAGCTCCTGCGATCGGCGTGGAAGCTTCCATTACAGTGAACACAGCCGTAATGACATCGCCCAGGATTACATCATACGTCTCCGTTGCGAGCAAACCTACTTCATTCTCCGCGCTGATGCGCAGATTATTGGTGCCGCCGGTCAGCGGTGTCGCCAGATTCACTTCGTAGAGTTTCTCCGTGCGGTTCCAGGCAGCGTTCATACCGCTGCCATTGACATCCACTTGAATGCTTTCCTCAACGACTGCGCTTTCCCCATCGAAAACTTCAAAGCGAATTTGGCTGACTGGGTTGCTCAGTTCCACACCGGCATAGGGGGATAATAGGGTGATCTCGGGAGCGGTGGTATCATAATAATCGATATTGACGCTTACCGCTGTACTGGCCTCGCTCAGCACGCCGTTGGCGGCCGCCGCTTTGGCATACAGGGTCAGGCGGCCGCCGGTTGCTGTTAAGAATTCTTCCGTCATTTCCAGGACCAGATCCATGCTATAGCCGCCCCCGGCATCCGCCGTAAGCACAGCATAAACCTGATCGGCCGCATCCGCCAGCTCACTGCCCGGCTCTGTTGTGTAAATATAGATTCTTTCTCCCGGCATTGCCGAACCGCTGACCGTAACGGTGTTGGCGGCCGCAGCATTGACTTCGGCCGCAAAGCCGGGCGCATTCGGCACAGCGGTATCCAGTTTCAAAGCAAGCGGAATGACTAAAGTATAGCTTCCATCCCCGTTTGCAGTCCAGCCAGTGTGTGTTGCATAACCGGTATTAAACGCTTCCGCCGTCAAATGAATGCTTAGGCTGCCGGTGTAAATGCCGTCGGCACGATCCGGGTTCGGTTTGATCACCAATGCGAGCTGTTTGCCCGTCCCGGCCGGAATGGCAAACGGCTGATTCTGCACTTCATTCTTCGCATTCCGGATGGTCATCTCGCTGCCGGCGATTTTTATCGTCGCGTCGCTCTGCAGGCTTAAATCGCTGACCGTGAAGGTGATTCCCGTCAGATCATGCAGTAACCCGGTTTCATACAGGTTGATCGGAATGGTTGCCTGCCATTCTCCGCTTGAATTTTGTGCTGCCTGAACGTTGGTATACTGCGTATAGATACCGGCAACTGTGCCGTAATTCGGATGTTCCACCACCTGCAGCGCAAAGCCCTGTTCGCTTGCCGCACCGTTGCTCACCGTCACCGTATAAGTTCCGGCTGCCGGATCGCTGATTAAAACGAAATCCGCTGGATTGATCAGATCGGCAAAAGCACTCACAGGCTGCCCTTGGCTGTCGCTGACGCTCAGGCTGACCCCGCTGCCGCTGATAGCGGCGCAGAAGATACGCAGGATCGTGCCGGCTGATTTACTGATCGTGACTGTTTGACTGTCCACGACCTCAGCAACCTCCACCACTTGACCGTTCATAACCGCCTCAATTTTGCCAGCCAGGTATCCACCCAACGGCTGAGAGGTCTTAACGGCAGCTGCCGTCTCACTCTTCATCTGGGCTAAAGTTGCCGCCCTGTGGGCATTGAAGGCCGCCGTGTAAGGTCCATAAGTCGGGGAAATGGTCATGGTTTCGGCTTCGGAAGCTTCAAAGGTAAAGACCGCAATGTAGCCGCCGGCATCTCTTAAAGCATTGTGCGGCACTGCAACCAAACCGCTGAATTGACCGGTCTGACCCGGCAGCAGCGTTTGGCTGGCCAAAGCAACGGAATTTACCAGACCATAACTATCGTAAATTTCCACAGTAGGAGCGATGGTTACCGAACCGGTATGCTCGTTGCGAATGGAAATTGCGACAGTGGCTTGACCTTCGGTGTAACCCTCCTGCAGCGCCACATCCGTGGCTTGCTGCGACAGGACAGTCAGCGGTAATTCCGGATCGACTTGACGCCATTTCTCCAGCGTATTGAAGACATCCAGTAAATTGGAGGCAATGGACGTTTCTTTGTTGACCATCAGGTTTGAGTTAACAGCCAATTCGCCGATTTGTTTCGCGAGTTTGGTTAGGATGGTCGCATCGAGCGCATCCAGCGCTGTGACGTAGGAAGAAGTATTGATCATCTGAGCAGCCGTGGCTGCGATGGCGGAAAGGGAACCGGAGGCACCCGAAATGCTGCCCATAAAGGCAAAGGCCGTGCCGGCCAAGGTTAACCGCGTCTCAATGTCTTTCATCATGTTTACGATGTGACGCTGATAAATGGCATCGAATCCTTCTGCAATGGAAGCGTCGACTTCCTGCTGCAATTGATATATTTCAAAGAGCGTGATCTGATCCGGCGCCAGATCCATGCCGTCGGCAGTATAAACCCAGAGATTGCGGTAGCGCCCGACCCGCGTAATCGGGATTGGGCTGCCGTTGGGGTTCGCATACATCGACTTTAACTGCGTATTCAGGGATTTCAGGTAATCCAGGACCTGACCGGAAGGATAGTAAGCGGTAGCGGTCAGGTCATTGTCGAGATAGCCTTGCACCATCTCCCCAATCAGCTCAATATCAGTCCGTGCCTGTTCCAGCATGTTAAAGACATTGCTCTTGCGGGTCGCCGCTGCCACCGCAGCATTCATCGCCGCTTGGCTGTTGCTCGTTTGACTGGTCGCCAATTGGTTGATTGCTTTCTCATAAGCATCCAAATCGATGACAGGCGTGCTGCTCAGCTTAATCGCCTGGGTTAAGGTATAGATGGCATACTCTGCCGTTTTGGAGCCGCCGGCCGGAGCATATCTGTTAAATTCATCATAGAAGTAGGCGTATTTTTCCTTGGCAACCTCAATGGAATTGGGGAAGATGCATTCGAAGATCAAATCTGCTACTTCGGCATTACTTAATTCTGTTTCAGCAGTTTTGATCTCGACGGCCAGATTGCCCAGGCTTTTGACCAGCGTCGGTGTGGTCCTGGAAATATTCTGCAGCGCCGCCATATCCACAATCGTCAGTTTACTGGTCAGCCAGCTCTTGGCAAAATCCAACACCGTACTGGAGCTGCGGAAGTTTTTGACCTGATCCATCACCGACTGGTTCGGCTGATAACCGACATTGTTCAGCATGTTGTTGGTTGCATCCAGCACCTGCTGCGCTTCTTTTGTAACTTTGGTCATGTTTTCTGCTGAAGCTTTCATTCCCTCGGCTGCATCTTCGAACGCATTGACCGCAACAATCGCCTGCATCTGCGCCGCAATGATTTTTAGGGTTTCCTGCACGGCAAATTCAACTTCGTTGACATACGCATTGGCGGACGAGAGATAGTAGCGATCCACTTCTCCGCCGATCCAGCCGTTGGTGGAGCCGCTGGCGATTGATTCAAAGACCGCCATGTTCTTCGTCTTGATTTCGCTGGCAGCCAGAATTAAGCTTTGAGCTGCTTCCAGAGCCGCTTTGCCCTGCGTCGTTAAAGCGATCCGCTCGCTCTTGCTCCTGGTATTGACTGCATCCGAAATAAGTTTGGCCGCTTTGCCCAAGGTATCCAGCGCCTGATTGGCTGTTACTTCATAATCCGCCATCGCTTCCACGCCGGCTTTGCCTTTCCTGGCATCGGCAAAGGTATTCCAGACATCTTTTGCGGTATTGACATAATCGTCATGCGTGTTGCCGATCCAATTGTTGAACCAGCTGACTCCCGACGTATAAAGATTTAATAGTTTTGTGCCATAGCCCTGGTAGGCTTGCTGCGTGGCGGCGAAAAGCTTATATTCATCCGGTGTTAAAACTTTGCCCTTGAGCACTTCTTTCAGCTCATCGTCTGCCGAAGTGAAGGCGCCTTTCAATTTCGCCGGCAGTTCTTCGATTGACTTGATCCAACCGATTAAGTTGGCGACGCCGCTGGTCATTTCGTAAACCTTGGTGATGCCCACAGCGCCGGTCAGGATTTTGGCATAATCATACTGATCCAGGATCGAACGAGCCAGTTCGGATACCGTTTTATCGACCACTTTTTCCAAATTGACTTGCAAGCTGTCCAATTCATCTTGAATGGATAAGAAGTTTTCATGTGCTCTGAGGGTGTTCATGGCTTCCATTTTCATCGGAGCTACAATCAGATTTCCCGCAATCTCGCTCCTGACCGGCATCGCCGGCAATTCGGCCAGTTTGCCTAAGGACAGCTTGGTTCCTCTCTGAGCGGCAGTGACTTCGATTCTCCGCAGGTTGAAGCAGACTTTTTCGGTTTCTCCCGGCCGGATCGTCCCCAGCTGGACTTTGCCATCGACCAGGTTAGTCCCTTTGGTTGAACTGCCGCTGATCACCACAAATTTGTATTCGGTTTCCGGCATGATCGGTGCGCTGACATAAACACCTTCGGCTGCACCTTCACCCAAATTGGTCACATAGGCCGTCAGCGTAAACAGAGTCGGATCGTTTTGATACGCTTCCAGATCATAGCTGATGTAAACCTTTGGTTTCGCTTTGACTTCAAATTCACGCACGCTGCTCATCACACTTTGTTGCTTGCCGTCCTGCGTATATTCATAGAGGAAGCGGGCGTAAATCTTACCCGAAGATTTATTCTGCAGCAATTTGGCAATGGAAGGATCAAATTCTGCAATGGCAGAGTAGATGTCCTGCAACTCATCCAGCTTCAATTGATAATTCAGTTTTAAGGTCTCGCCCCGGTTCAATTCACTCAAAGTGATGCCATAACCCTCCACCACCGGTGCGCTTCCGCTCGTGACAGAGGCTGTCAGATTGACCGCGGGATACACCGGAGAGCCGCCTTTGATTAAATTGCCCTCGGCATCGTAACTGTGATCGGTGAGCAGCAGGCGGATACTCAAGTCGGTCATCGGCGAGGTTGAGGAAGTGTTGGTTAAATTCAGTTTCAATCCCACGACCTGTTCCGCAAAACCGGCTCCCGAGGTGAAACCAAAGTCCAGATCCGCATTCTTCGTCGCTTCCTCCGGCACTTCCGGCAACCCATAGCCCATTTCTTTCAGGAAATTCTGACTGTAATTTCCTTTCGCTGTCTGACCGTTGGCGGAAGGGAAGGCGGCTTCCAACTGAATCTCCTGTTTCAAGCCGGGATTCTCATCATAGGCATCCAAAACCGCGCCTTGGGAACTGCTGTCCCCTTGATTGGCGTTCTGTTTGCCGGAACCCCAGATTTCATAATCGGGAGCAAGGTAACGAATGCGCACCGGAATCAGGGTTTCAACGGAAACCCCGCTATCGCTTCTGCTGCCGCTGGCTTTAATGACGGCATCAAAGAGATGAACCTGATTGCCGAAATAAAGCGGAATCCGGTCCGTCGGTGTGCGGTAGGTTTGATCTGCATTGGCTCTGACTTTGACGCTGAAACTGCTGCTGCCTTCCGTATAGCTGCCGGCAATCAGCTGCAGCGAGCCTTCTCCCAGCGGATCATTGGCCTTAACATACGCATCCACCATGGCTTGGTTGACTTTCGCTGCATCAAAGCTGAGCTTGAATTCGCCTGCACTGCCGGTCTGTTCTACATCGGCAAGTATGAAGAGTCGGTCAATATCCAAACTCCAAATCAGATCGATCACCTGACCGGCCACCAAATCTCCGATATAGCGAACCGGTGTATAACCGCTTTCCCCCTTCAGCAGGAAAGCATTGAGCGGCAGGTTTTTACTGGTGGATACCACTTCCAGAGTGACATCTTTCAGCTTAGTATCGCTCGCTGACAGATCAGTTAATGTGATCGGTGCAGCCGGATTGCGGATGGAGAGCCGATTGAGAATCTTACCGGAGAGATACCAGAATTGCTGTTCGTCCGCGGGGAGATTGGGCTGCAGCTGAGGTTCTGTGCTGGCAACCAACTGCTCCGCTTTGTAAACGACGCTCTCATAGCCAACACTCCTGGTTGAACTGCTGCGTATACTGTCCTCCAGAGCGGCTTCAAAGCCAAAGACTATCGGCTGTTTTGATAAGGTTATGATTTGCGGCAGCCGATCGTTCAGCGCCGGGAGATCAACCGCTGCCGAGAGGGTCGAATGCAAATCCGCCGACGCGGTTAACTGATAAGCGCCTGCCGGGATGTTGCTGAAAGTAATGCGCCCATTCGGATCGGTTTTACCGCTGAAATTGACCGGATCTTTTTGCTGCACTACACCGCTGAGCTCTACCGTTGCATCTTGCAGCGGCGTATTGCTATCGTTGCGCACTTCATAGGTTAAGCTGGCCACTTGTTCACTGCCAACGGATACCACGATGGGAATCTTTCGAACACCGGCATTCGATGTTAGGGTGATGCTGCCTTCATAGAGACCGGTTTGTGTAAAGTTAGAAGGAGAAACAGCTACGACGATGGAAGCGCGGCCTTCCGCGTCACGGATCGTGTAACCTTTGTTGACCGGTTTGATCAGATAGCCGTCCACCGGTGCAGCGGAGAAGCGCACAAAAGGCAGATCGCAGTCGACCGTCAGTCCGGTTAGATTGGCGGTGCCGCTGTTCGTGACCTGAATCACAGAAGTTTTCATTTCTCCCTGCCGCAGCGACATCGTCAGCGCTTCTTTGCGCAGGCCGTCACCGTCCGACTCCGCTTCACCAATGATGTTGATGGAGTACTTGGCCTCCGCGGCCACAACCGTCACCGTCAGAACATGGCTGGCATTCCCTGCTGTTAAGGTGATATTATAATCACCTGCCGGCAGCGTTCCGGCAGCGCTCAGCTTCAACTGAATTTCCCGACTGCTTTCTGCGGCGATGGTTGTGTCGTTTAAAGTGAGAAGCGGTTCGATGGTGAAACCTGCGGGCAATCCGCTGACAACAAGACTGATATTGTCTGCCGCTGTCACACCAAGGTTCGTGACAAACCCGGCCAGCAGCTGATCATACCCTTGCACAACGGTTACTTTGCTGTTCAGGGCAAGATAGAGTCCATCGATAAAGAATACAATCGCAGCGGTTTGCTTTTTCACGCCGGCGATGCTGGCAGAAGCCCTCATCGTATAGGCTCCGCCGCAGTCTGTTGGGAGGTTTACTGCAATCGAGTAAGCTCCATTCGCGTCGGTTCTGCCGCCGAATTGCCAGGTTTCTTCGCCGATCACACTGATCGTTACGGCTATATCCTGAATAGCGGCGCCATTCGCATCTGTCACTGTACCTGCGGCTGTGATACTCTGACCGATTGTATAACTCCGTTCGGTTGTATTGCTCAAGCTGATTTGGAACGCGTTGGTGTAGACAATATCGGTTTCAGTTGTGGCAGTCAGCAGATCTTTTGCGGCATTAAAACGTAAGCGGTAACTGCCAGCCGCTGCAGGTGAGAGAACCACTCCCTGATAGGTTCCGGATAGCGGATCATAAACCAGATTGACCGGCTCTCCGGCTGCGGTCAATACCGGCACACTGTCTTCACTGACATGGTAAAGTTGTACGCTTGCGGCAGCATCACCGAGAGGCGACCAGGAGGCGGCGGAAGAGGCAACGCCTAAACTGACGTTAGCGGCTTCTCCCAGGGAATACGCAGTCGCCTCACTTTTCGCTGTCAGCAGCAAGCCATGCCCGACGCTCAGAACGGCACTCTTATAGGTTTGGCTGCGATCGGTCAGATTGATCTTGGCTTCACTATCGGTATAGGCCCGCAGCAGATAACTCCCGGTCGGCAATTGGTCTGCTTTCCAGGTAAAGGACAGTTCAACCTGACTGCCGATGCCAACTTGACTGCTAATTTCCGGGGTACCCGTTGATACCGTACCAACTTTACGATTGTTGACATAAAGGGCGGTGGTAAACGGCGTCGTAATTGCCCGATCACCGCTGTTTTTTACTTTGACAACCGTCGTTACCGTATCACCGAACTTGATTGCTGTGCTGTTGCTCACAAGTGAAACGATTTGCAGCTGCGCCGCTGTCACAGTTAAAGGAGAACTGAAATAATAGCTGCCCGTGTTATTGGCTTCGTTGCTTTCCAGAACTTTATTTTCCGGGTCGACAATGACTAAAATTTCTTCGGCAGCGATGTCAGGGTTCTTCCAAATGTAACTGATTGTTGTGGAAGCTCCCGCAGCAAGTGCCTCTGTTTTGCCAAACTCAGCCGCACCAATAAAGCGGTCATTGATGTAGAAATAGGCTTTGCTGGCGGTCTTATTCGCGGCACTGCCCTGATTGAGAATATTGGCAAAGAGCACGACATTCGTCCCCTGCGGCACGATACTGCCGCTGAGGCTGGTGCGCACATTCTGCACGGTCAAATCGGCATAAGTGACAGTTAAGTTTTTGATCGTCTGTGTTTGACTGTTATTGTCTTCCACCATTTCTACCACAGTGGATAACGGTCCGTCAGCCAGCAGACGCAGCTGATAATCTCCGCGCGTTTCCGGCAGCCACGTGAAACTGATATTTTCTTCTCCGCTTACCGCCAATTCGGCAATCAATGTGGAATCAATCAGCGTATCGTTGGCGTAAGCGACGATCTTAAATGCTCCTGCCGCTGCGCTGCCGAGGTTCTTTACCTTAGCCTGCACGGTAATTCCGGCATGCCACTGCACCGTGTCCCCGCTGATTGCACTGACTTGTAGGTTTTCTACAGCCAAATCAGCAAAATCAGTCTGCGTTCCGTTGATTACCTGATCGAGCCGGTTGTTGTCAAAATCCGCCTCTTCAATGTATTTGCCGATGTCATTGGCAATGACAGAAACCTTATGAGCCAAGCCGCCGGCCGGCATGGTCAGAGCAAAACTGACTTCCCTGGTGTTGTTGACTGCAATCGAATCTTCGACGCGCACATAGCCCCGGTAGACATCATCAAGGTAGAAGCCCACCAGGAAAGGTGCCGCTGTGGCAGTTAAGCCGCCGGCAGTTCCTTCAGAGGTGCCGTTCTGCAGTGTGGCTGTCACGGTAAAGACGCTGTTCTCGGCCGGTGTTGATTCAGAGAATTCGATGGTTTGCACAAATAAATCCGGCCGGTTTTCCAAGACCGTGATTTGCATGACGGAGAATTTATTTTGCTCGGTCACTGTCTCAGGATCGGGTTCACCGCCCAATACGCTGCCAACTAAGGTCGGCGGCCAGGTGGTGGACAGGTTATTGTCCATCACGTAGAGTCTTACTTTGTAAGAACCGGATTTCAGGTAGGTATGCGTCGGAGTCAAACCATAACCGCTTTCACCGTCACCAAAATCCCAGACGAAAGAAGTGATGTAGCCATCCCGGTCATAAGACCGGCTGGCATCAAAGCGGACCGGCTGCAAAACAACCGCATTGGCGATATCGGCGCCGGCATTGCCGTACGGCAGGCTGTTGACGATCGCTTCCGATGTGACAAAACGTCCGGTGGCCTCGCCTCCGCTCAGCAGTTCTGCTTTGATCTGATAAACGCCGCCTTTGGCCGGTACCCAACTGCTGCAGGAGACATATTGGGTGATATAAGGCTGCAGATTGACAAAAGCAACTTCCGCATTGAAGATGGTCTGGTTTTCACCCAAGGGGATAGTCGTATCGATCACACTGAAGCGGATGCTGCCGTTTTCTACGTTCTTGGAACGGTTATCCAGCAGAACGCGCAGGGTGAGATCGTTCTCTCCCTGATCAGGATAAATCCCGGTATCGTAATAAACCGCATCTTTGATATAGCTGCCGGTGCCTTCCACGCCAATTGGGATGCCGCCTTCTTCTCCCGGCGCCGCCAGGGTGTAGACAAAACGGGAGTAACCCAGATCGCCGAGGATGACGCCGCTGCCAAATTCAACGGTATACCAAGAATCGAGGAAGACCCGGCTGCCGCTGGCATCATAACTGACCGGGATTTGATCGACGATGTAAATATTGCCAAAGTCCTTCCAGTAGTTGGAGAAAGAGAGGCTGCTTGGATTGCTGCCGTTGGCGCTGAGGCTGCGTTTGACCGCAGAAATATTACCGCAGCCTTCCGGAGCAGGCAGCATGATGATCTGATAACGCACCGAATTATAATCGAGCGCTGCCGTTGGCTTGGCGGATTTCAGCTGCAGATAGTTACCGCCGGTCTCATAGCTCACGCTGGTTTCGACCGAATCAGGCACAAAGATGGGAATCCTCAAACCGCTAACCAAATTCATCAGGAAATCCGGGAAGCCGGTATTGCCTTCATTGACAACCGCCAAAGCGCCATCCGCATTGAGATCTGCCAGGACATCTTCTTTGCCGATAATGCTGGTGGTCACACCGACAATCAAGGGGTTCAATTGCACGCCCTTATAGTCTTTGTGGGTCAGGGTGGCTTTAAAATCACGGAATTCGCCTTCGTAAGGATTTTCTTCGGCTTCTACCGGCAAATTCCAGCGCACCAGCCAATAACCGGATACTTCGGTCGGTGTCCAGCTGCCGGTGACTTGGTTCGTGATTGGATCTGTTGTTTCACTGTAAACAGCCGGTCCGATGTTACCGAATTCCAGTCTGAAGTTGCTGCCGGTCGTGCTGCCAAAGGAACTGCCCAGAATTTCAAAGTCCGTCAGCAAACCGCTTTGATTGGAGCTGATCTCCAGTTTACCGGAGTCGATGATCAGATTCTTCGCTTCACCATAGCCGCTGTTCGATACCTTGACCGCCAGTTTAAACGGCGTATTGGAAAGCACCGTATGCGGCACATAGTAATTGAGTGTCAGTTTCGGCTGCGGCACAATGGTGATTTCCACACCTTCCGTCTGCGTTTGCACCAGACGGCCGTTAACATAGTAGGAAATCAGTGCCTTGGCGTAATAGAGCTTGCCGGTTACCGATGTACCGCCTAAATCACTGCCGGGGATGATCTGCCAGGTTGCCGTCATATTCTTACCGGCAGCCAAACTGTCATTGCCATCCAAATCCGTCAGGCCATTGATACCGGTAGCAATCACAAAGTTCTTGTTCGTTACATCTTTCCCATCCGCATCCGTTACCGTAACATCGACACGCAGATTTTGCAAAGCATATTCCGGGTAACCATTGGTGATTTTTAAAGTGGCATCAAACGCCTGCCGTTCCAGGGTGGCTTTCTGACTTAAAGTCAGCTGCACGATTTCGTAAGCGGAATCGGCCCCCGGTTTGAGCAAATCGTCACGGTTGCCGCCGGCAGGAGCGATATAGCGCAGTTCTTCCATCTGCCCTTCCGGCAATTTCACTTCTTCTTCCACAACTTTGGCATTTTCTTCCGGCAGACGCACCTGCAGTGTAACAGACGTTTCACTCGGATTATAGAGCGGCAGGACACCTGTAATCACCGGTGCCGGATCGATCGGCAGTCCGGTATCCGAATCGAAAGAAACATAAGTACCTTCAAATTTGATGTAATTCAGCGGATTGCCGGCTGCGTTCTTGCTGAACAGCAGCTGATACACACCGGGCTGCACCTGCAGGCGAATCTTCGCGCTGCTGTGAGCGCCGATTTCTCCGATATAACCGCCGCCAAGGATGCTGATACCGGTTTCCGATTGATTGGCCCGCACGACCGAGGCCACCACATCTGTAATGGCGATCAAACCGGTATTGACCACATTCGCTTCGACGACAATCGGTTCATTGACCTCTTTGGGAATATTCAGCCAGGGAGGATTGAAACCAAAGGCAGGCACCGGAATATGGGCGCCGAAGGTCAATTCCAATTTGATTTCATATTCGTCCACAATGGTGGTGGGGACAACGGTCCACTCAATGCTGATCGGTTCGTTTTGCAGCTGGATATCCATAAATGGCGCACCGGCTGAGGGCATGACGCTGCATTCGCTGACAAATTTCTTGCGTCCGGCAGCCAGGACCACCAAATCGTAATCACCCAACGGCTTTTCATAGAACTGCGCTACCCCGTTCGCATCCGTTCTGGTGCTGAAGTTGGGATAATACTGCGTTTCCACCCCGCCGGCCATGCTGGTATAGGGTTCTTTGGAGATGATGGTAATATCCGCATTGCCGACCTTGGTGCCGACATCATCGACGACGCGGAAGGAAATGCCGCCTGTTTTGGCTGAACTGATTTCGGCGCTCAAAGCGACATTGGCATAGAACTTACCGGTCGCATCACTGACCACCAGTTTATCCTGGTATTGCCCGAGAGCGACTCCGGCTCCCGGTGCAAATTCGACCGTAAAGGTGGTGCTTTCATTGGGTGCCAGACGCGTGTTGCCGATACTGCCTGCCGTCACCCAGGGAATACTGCCGGGCAGCGTGATTTTTAGGCCGTCCAGGTAGCCTTTGCCCTTATTGGTCACGGTGACGATGCGGTTGACACTGTCTGCCGGATTGACACCAACCGAGATGCTCTTGACATCGGTCACCGGAATCGGTGTTGCCGGCCGCAGATTGATGGTGACTCTCGTCCTGCAGGTTGCCCCCTGGGCTGAACTGAAGACAATTTCATAGGTGGCCGTGTCATCACAGTTCAATCCGGCGCTGACATTTAAGATCACACCGGTTTCTGCACCGGGCGCCAGGCTGCGGGCCATAGCGGATGTATCAATGGTCGCCGAAACCCCGTTATTCACAGCAGTTGCCACTAAAATTGCGCTCACTGAAGTGAGCGGGTCACCTTCTGCGTAATGCGGTGCCGCGTGACGGAATTTTATCTCTTTGGAGAACTGGGAGTTTTTCGTCGCAACCAGTGTCAGGCTGGCCGGAGAGGCAGCCATGCCCCATACCTTCACTTCTTTGGGAGGAGCGCCGCCGCCTAAGGCATTCTGATAGGCAAACGCCAAGATCGTCCAGTCACCTGCTTCGCCGGTAAAGGGGGTAAATTGATACTCGTAATTACCATTCAGATCGGTCATGGCAAAGACAATTTCTTCCGCCTGCCAGATCATCAAGATTTCATTGCCCTTGGCGTCATAACCCCGCAGCGGATCGGTCAGCCGCGGCTGCAGCTGGAAGTCCAAGACAACCCGTTCGTTGGCGACCGGCTGCCCGCCGACTGTCATGCGACCGCTGACCCGAATCGTTTCACCCAACAAATAAGTGTCCTTATTGGTTTCCAACGTGACTGTCGTTTCCTTGACAATCATGATGTTGCAGATGCTGCTTAAGATCTCTGTGCCGCAGCTGCCCAAAAATTCCAGCGTATAGGTTCCGGTCGTCAGCGCAGCAGTGATCGGCAGTTGATATTCGAATTGACGGTTGCTGGAATTGAACGCCATCTGTCCTTCAAAGCCGGTCACTGGCACGCTGCCTTTCTTTAAGGTATAACTGACCGATGCATCCTCATCCGGTCCTAAATTTTGGCTGCTGATGTCGGCATGGCGCAGGCTGGCCGAGAGCGGGATAAAACCATCCCCGCTGGTATAGAGCACCGCCATAAAATCTTCGTCCTGCGCTTCTTTGTTCGGATTGGTTTTTAAGACAAGTGCTTCGCTGACCTGCAGGCTGGTTGTCCAGCTGCGGCGAATCCCTTCGGGCGCAGCGCTCATGGTCAACTCACCAAAGCTGTCCGCCAGGATTTGGATTGTGTGCAGTCCCGCAGTTTCCGGTGTCCAGTTGATCACAACCGGAACCGTGCTGTAGCCGCGGATGCCATCGATGGTGGAACCGGCCGCCGCTTTGCCATCCACATACAAACCGATATTGAACCGTTTGAATGCGGTCGCCACACTTTGATTGTTGATACTGACTAAGAAACTGACCATCTTATTGGTTTCTACCGCCAGGGGAGCATAGGATACATTACTGATGTGCAGATTAGGATAAAGGATAGAAAGTTTGGGAATGGTAATACTCTTTTCCACCGTGGTATCCGGATCAATGACTGCCTTCTTGGCATCGACGATCAGCTTAAAGCTATGCTCGCCGCCGGAAGCCGACCATTTCGTCAGCACATCCTTCACTTCGCCGGCCTTTAAACCATAAACTGTGATCGTTTTAAAGACTCGGCCATCCATCGCCACATGCACCAGGAAATTCTTCGTGATATTGATCGTGCTGCTGTTGATCAGCTTCGTTTCAAACGTGATGGAAGTTCCTTCGGTCAGGGTCGTTTCGGTCGGTTTCCAGGTGATATCACCGACCGTGATTTCAGGATAAATGACGCTGAAATTCTCAGTGATGAGACTGGCGTTGTTGTTGGTCGTATTTTCTTCGATCAGGACCGGATTGAGGTCATCTACTTTGATTTCGACTTTATGAATGCCAACCACCGGAGCGACATAGTAATTTAAGGTCATCTCCGCGCCGGCTGCTAAAGTGGGTACCATCTGACGGCCGCGGTATTCATCATCGATGTAGAGTGAGACTCCAAAATTAGCCGCACTCGCGCTGCCGTGATTTTTGATCACGGTGCGGTAGGCAAACGCCTGCTGCGTATCAAAAACCGTTCCATCCGGCAGCCAGACAATGCTCTCCACTCCGACATCGGCAAAAGAGATCTGCTGATTGCTCAGCACTGCGCTGCGGTTATTATTGCCCTTATCTGTTTCTTTCAAGCTATCGAGGATATCATTGGCAACCACTTTTACCACATGCACACCGGCCGCTGCCACAAAGTTGAAACTGACTTCCCGAGTTTCCCCTCTGACAAGACTGATATTGCTCAGGTTCACATCGCATTTGCTATAACCCATATACTGATTGTCAAGATAGAAGCCGGTCAGGAAACCGAGAGTTGCGTTGCCGAAGCCTTTGTTGCCGATAACCGCCGTAATGGTGACCACGTCGCCTTCTTTGGTTTCGCTTGGGGTCCAGCGGATCGAATCCACATAAAGGTCGGGACGCTTATCTCCTACGATAATCGTCTGCACAGCCGCCGTTTCCGCTCCGTTGTTGTCCTTGACGGTTAAGCGGATCGTATATTTACCCGGTAAGGTGTATTGGCTGGTCGCTGTCGCTCCTTCGGCTTTCTTGCCGTTGCCAAAGTCCCAGGCATAGGAAACAATGCGGCCGCGTGCATCGCTCGAAGCATTTGCATTGAAGCTTAAGAGGAAACCGGATTCGTAAGGTTCTGCCGGCAGCGTAATCACCGCCGTGGGCGGCTGATTGGTTGCGATGCCGGACCGTGTAAACTGATTGTTCTCTGCGTTGAGATCGTCGCTGCCGGGATTGGTCGTGACCGTCGCTTTGACGGTCACGGACGCCGTCAGCGTTGTCGGGGCAAGCCAAACCAGGCTGGCTTCGCCGCTGGCAGTGGCAGCATAGTCGACATTGACACTTCCCACCAAGATATCGGCTGTGCCGTCAAAGTAATAGAACGTTACCACGCCGGTCGCTCTGGCGGTGCCGGAGTTGAGCATGGACGCTTTCAGGGTATTATTGCGTCCTAAAATGAGCACTGCCGGATCTGTATAGATGGCTTGAATGCCAAGATCACTCTTGGCCGTGGGTGTGCCGCTGACCCTGGAGGAAGGATTGCTGACATTGCCGGCGGAATCGACGGTCACGATGTGATAGTAACAGGTCGTACCATCCGTCAAACCGGTATCGGAGAAGGTTGGACTGAGCGTATCAGGCAATTTCTGATACCCGGCCGGTGCAGCGTAGGTAAATACTGCATTGGCATCCGTACTGCGATAGATTTCGTAACGCAGTACATCCGCGCCTGACGTCCAGGTCAGGTTCAGTGTCTGTCCGATGCCCGGATCGGTCAGCGTCACGCCGCCGGGAGCGGCTGGCGGCTGGGTATCTTTATAGTATTTCTTGACGATAGAAGCAGTTGACTCGCCCTTGTTATAGGCGACGGCTTTTAGCGCATAGAGTCCTTCTGCAAGAGCGTCGGTCGTCCAGCGGTAGGCGGCGCTATAGCAATCCGTAGCGAAGACATCATTTTCTGAGGTTTCCGCATTGCCATAAACAATCGCCGCGCCGCTTAAGACAGCGAATTCCGTATAGATCGCATCAGCAGGAATCTCTCCCGAAGACTGATCCCGGATGCGGTAGTATGAAAGCTTGACCTGCTCAATCGCCACTTCGTCCTGCATCAGGATTTTTAGATTGAGCGCGCTGTTGAAACGCTGATCCTGCAGCGGACTCATACTGAGAATGGAGGGAGACGAAGTTTCCTCCAGAGCACGCTGATTGCTGATCGTCGCAAAAGGACCAAGGTTGCCCAGATCGTTGATCATGGCAACCCGATAACTGTAGAGGCTGAGCGGGCTGACTCCGGTTTCGATATAGACGTTAGAAGTTGTTTCAGCCACCTCTGTAAAGCCTGACTCGCCTTCGATCTGGCGTTCCACCCGATAACCGGCTACATCACTGCCGCTCATCGGTTTCCAGCTGACCATCAGGCGCCATTCGCCCGCATCGACACGCAGCCCGTCGGGAGCAATCGGCGGATGATTGGCGACTTTCACCACTTCGGTTTTTTGGCTGGCATTGCCGATCATATCTTTGGCTGTCACCCGCAAAGTATAATAACCATCGGGATATCTGGCCTGCAGTCCTTCCGCTGTAATGATGCTGTCCTGCGTGTTCCAGACAAAACTGCCGGTTTTGACTGTGGGTGTGGTTGGCTGCAAGCTCAGTTCAGTCCAGGCGGCGGCAGGCACGATCTTTAAGCTGCCGGTATCCGTATCCTGCAGCATCGGGATGACTTCAAACAGATAGCTGCTGACCGCCACGTTATCGGTCGCGTCAGCCAGCACATTCGTCTCGGCTCTGACGATGGCCTGATTGTTCGGTGTCAGGCTTAAAATCAGCGGCGCGGTCTGATCGGTGCCGGGTGTGGCTGTCACGACATTGGAGGCGATACTCTCATTGCCCAAGCTGTCCACCGCTGTGATATAACAACTGACAGCGGTTCCGACTTTGTAGTTATGGAACAGCGTTGTGACTTTCGCGACAGGCGGCGCGGTATTCTGCTCCGGTGTGGTTTGATTCGCTAAAACATAGACATTATAATGGGAGAGATCGGTTGGCATCAATGGCAGGCTCCAGGTTAGCTGAATGGAAAGCTCACCTGAGGCAGCAACCGCCAGCGGCGCAGTCGGCGCGACATTATCCACTTTATAGGTAACCGTCTGCTCCGCCTTGTTGCCGGCAGCATCACTGACCACGGCTTTGATCACGAGATCCCCTTCGGTTTGATAACTGACGCTATTGAAACTGATCGATCCCGTTTCACTGCGGCCCAGACTGAGCTGACCGCTCGGAGTAATGGCAAAGAAATCAATTTGCTTGACCGCTACATTATCGCTGGCGATTACACTCATGTTGATTTGCCCGCCCAAGCGGCTATTGGCAGCGGGCGCAAAGCCGCTGATCAGCGGCACGCTGGTGTCGGCCAGCGCTGTGACCGGCGTCGTCATTCTCACTTCCGGACCTTCGTAACCAAAGACGTTGACTGCTTTGACCTGATAGGTATAAGCTGTTGCCAGCCCGACGGCCAAATCGGTGTAATTGGTTAGAGTCGTGGTGGAAAGCAAGACAAAGTCGGCTTCACCCACTTTGCGATAGATATTGTAGCGGGCGATCGGTTCCTCTATCACTCCCGGCGCCTCCCAGCGCAGGGCAATGCGCATCTGGCCCGCCACAGCAGTTAAGTTTTGGGGGGCCTGCGGCAATGAGGTGGAGATCGTTGTGGAGAGGGTGCGGGGATCCGATTGATTGTTGGCGCCGTCCCAGACGATCGCCCGCAGCGTGTAGTTACCCTCGGTCAGCAGAGACGTATCGAAACTGCAGCTGGCTGCCGCGCTTTTTTTACTGCCGCTGAGGCTGACAGACTCGATCATTAGATAGGCAGAATCATCCGCAGCGGCCGGTTTATAAGCAAAATCGACTTTAGCCAGCCGGACATCATCGCTGACCGTCGCCACCAGCGTCAGCAGATTGCCGTCCCGATTTGCAACAAAGACAGCGATCTCCGGTGCGTTCTGGTCCGGATCGGGTTTGGCAATCGCCTCAATGCTCTTTTCACCCACCGCATTGTAACGGTCAAAGGCGGCTACCTGATAGGAATAGACGATGTCTTTGGCAACCGCATAATCGGTATAGGTTCTGCCATAAATCTTATCAACCAGCAGCGCGTAATCACCATCCCCCGCTTTACGGTAAAGCTGATAACCATAGGCGGCGCTGACCGCATCCCAACTGAGGCTGATGCTCATAATCCCCACCTCGGCATTGACATTTCCCGGCGCAGCAAGCTTGGTTGCCAGCGCGGTAAAATTCACGTCCTTCTGCTGCTTGCTGGAGCTGCTCTGCATTTGAATGGTATGTTCTCCGCTGGTGGTGTTCTTGATGTAGCCCCAATCGTAGAGCAGATGGCCTTTTTCATTGGCGTAGGCGGTGAAAATTTCCAAGCCGTCAATGCTGAAAGCGACACTTTCATAGGGGCTTAAGCCCGTGGCAGTCAGACTGAGCACGGTGCCCGGTTTGACATCCTGCGTGGGTGTCAGGCTCAGCGTCAGATTGAAGGCGCCTGGCTGAGCCGAGACTGCTGTAGCCTCCGCGGGATTTGTGCTGTTATTCAGATCATCGTAAGCTGAGATCTTATAAGAATAGGTTTCACCGGCAGTCACCGCATAATCCAAATAGGCGATCGTGCCATTGTTTTGCGAATAGTAGCTGGGTGAAATGTAGCGGTAATAGCTGTAGTCGGTCTCGCCGGGCGCTTTCCGCAGCAGGTAATAATAATACAAATCCGCATCGGCTGCCTTCGCCCAACTGATCATGATACCGCCGGAAATCGCTGTGGCGGTCAGCGCAGTCAGCTGCGGCGGTGTGATATCAAATTGGTAAGTGATATCAACCGGATCAGACTGCAAACCGGAACTGTCGACGGCAATCAGGCGCAGCGTATAATTGCCTTGATAACTGAGGTTTTCCAGATAAAGATACTGAATGTTGGAATAAATGTAGCTGTCAATCTCCGCCGGATCGATAGACGTGAATTCAGTGCTGCCAAATGGCGCAATTGAGAGCAGGAAATGGCTCAGACCCACATTATCGGTCGCTTTGAGCTGCAAGTTCAAGTTCTTACTGATCCGGCTGTTGGCGGCCGGACTGATCGTGGCCAAAGGCAGGATCGGTTTTTCGGTATCGACAATCGGCGTCGCACGGACAGTAACCGCATCACTGATATTATTCACATCATCCCGGGCAGCCAGTTGGATGATATATTCTGTTGCCGGCAGCAGACCGACCAGATCATAACTGCGTGCGGAGGCGGAAATATAATAGGTGGTCAGATGATCCAAATCGGGACCGAATTTGAGCAGGAAATAGTTCAGATCGCTGGTCTCACCGTAATTCCAGCTCAGCTTCACCATTTTGGGACCTGCGGCGGCAGCCAAATCGGTTGGCGCTGCCGGTTTCGTGTTATCAATATAATACTGCTGCGTGCGGACTGCTGTTTTACCGGCCGCGTCGGTCGCGCTCTGGCGAATCGTATAAAGCCCATCACCGAAATTCGGCTGGTTCGTAATCGCCAGCGTATCGAGCATGATATCGCCGCGGAAAGTAAACAGACCGCTGTAATAGTTTTGACCTTGATAAGTTAAATTAACGGGCGGCAGCGCGGTATAATTCGTGCCATTTTTGCTGTACTCCAGCAGTACCGTCGCAGCCTGACGGTCATCGCTGACGGTCGGAGTGAATTTGGCCAAACCCTGCAATACATAAAAACCATTGCGGTAGCCGGTGTAAGGATTGCCCATATACTCGAGAACCGGAGCCGCCGTATCAGGCAGCAGGGCGGCAGTCAGGACGGCGGAGGCGGCGCTGAGATTGCCCAGTCGATCCTGAGCTTTGATGAGGTAGTGATAATTGACATCGACTGCCAACGGATGGCTGCCTTCATTCAGAGAATGAGTGACGGTGTTGACGGCAGCATCCAAGGTATCAGTCAGGACGTAACTGCCGGCATCCGCCGTGCTCAATTTGCGGTAAATCAGATAGGATGTGGTATCCACATCGGCGGATTGATCCCAGGCCAGAGTAATCTGACGTTTACCGGGAGTCGCCCGCAATTCTGGCACGGCCGGAGCGGTGGTATCCACCCGCAGTGTGGTTTGCGCCAGTTCGTTGACGGCAGCCGCTGCAATTTGGATGGCATGCAGACCATCCGCCGTTCCGAGCGGAAGGACGATGGCCGCCGAGTAGGCGCCGCTTGCCTCGGTTGTATGGTTTGCCGGCGTCAGATTGATTTCATCAAACAGCACGCTGACAGCAACGCCGGCTGTGAAGCCCTCGGCATGCAGAGTCAGCTGGTCGCCCGGCTTCCCTTCGGCTCTGCCCTCGCTGTTGGCGGCGGTCAGACGCTGTCCGGTCACCTCAACTGCCAGCGTACTGTAAGCAGCCCGTTGGCTGGCTTTCCCGATCACCGCGAAACTGTGATCACCGGAGGTAATACTGGCAGGGAAATTGTAAACCAGCGTCAGGGTTCCCGTCTCGCTGATCACGAAGGAAGAACTGCCTTCGGCTGTGGTCGTATTGGCCGTCACATCGCGCTGATCGAAATAAACCAGCACGCCTTCACCCGGCAGGAAACCGCTCAAATTCAAACCAGCTTTTGTTTCTGTTCCGGATTGGCTGGCGGCAAGCTGCGGTGCCAGATCGGTAATATCAATACTCTTTTCTATCACTGCAGCGCTCTTGGCCAGCACAAAGCGGATCCTATGATTACCGGCAGCGAGATAAGGCGGTATCGTATAGTCAAGCGCAGCCAAGCCGGCAGCGGCAACCATTCCGCTGCCGCTGATACAGGTCTGATCAAACAACAGATGCAGGATCTCGCCTTCCACTAAACCGCTGGCGGCAAGTGTGATACTGCTGCCCGGATCGGCTGTGGCAGGCGCATTGGCCATAAAGACATAGCTATTCAGGCTTATCGTCTTTTTCAGATAATGATTGCTGCGTGCACCGATCGCTACGACCTGATAATTTCCCGCAATCGCTGTGATATCGGGTGTATAGCTCAGTACTACTGCGCCGTTGTTATCGGCTGCATCACTCGCGACAGGTTTTGCATTAAACCAGAGCGCTACTGTTTCTCCCGGAGCAAAACCGCTGATGGAAAAATCGATGGCACTGCCGGCGGTCGGGCTGCTCGGCGTTACAGTCAGCACCGGTGTTGTCTGATGAACCGGAACCGTTGCTGCTGTCTGCCAGAGAGAATTCGTTTCACCCACGACGGTAAGGTTCAGGCTGTCGCTTGAGTAGCCGGCCGGCAGTGTGACCGAGAAGGAAGCCGTGCCGTCGGCAGCCGCTGTTACAGCGGGATTCAGCAGATAGAGCTGATGATTGAGATAAACCCAGACGGCTTCCCCTTCCGTCAATTGAGCAACCGTAAAATTAAAGGGAACATCGGGCTGCATCGTACCGGTATAGGCAATGCTCAATTCATTGTCCGGGCCATTGCCGCGCCACCCTTTGGTGACGCTGCCGGAAGCCGCAGCGGCGGTAAAGAAATAGGAAGAAGAGGTAATATCCAGGGCGCGAATGGTCAGGGCCGCAATGCCGGAGGCATCCGCAACCGCATTGCCTTGCGCCTCCCCGTTCATCGTAAAGGCTACGGTTTCATTGTTTCTGAAACCGGTGGCAATCAGCGTCAAATCTTCGCCTAAGGTAGGTTCTGCCGAAAGTGTCAGCGTCAGACTTGGCCGCAGCAAAACGACACTGCCGCCTGCTTTGCTGCCGTTGGTGTCCAGTAATTCAATGGCATGGCGTCCTTCCGCGGCGGTATCCGCGAAAGAATAATTGAAGCTGACGCTGCCTTCGTAGGAATTAACGTTCGATTTTTCAACTCCGTCCACCAGCAGTCTGACAGTGGAGTAGGGGGTGAAATCATTGCCCGACACGGTAAAGACATTGCCGGGCTGGACCGTGGCCGGTATGGTGATACCGGGAATCGCACTGCTGATTGGAACCGTCAGTTCCGCCGCCAGGCCGCTGGTCTGTCCCACCGCCAAAGCGGCAAAACTGCCGCCCGTGATCGAGCCGGGTAATTGCACCGAATAACTTGCTTGCCCGGTTTTACCGCTTTGCTGTGCAACCGCCGGCAAATCGGCCAGATAAAAACGCACCGTTTCATAGGGCAGGAATCCGGAGGCGTTAAAGTAGACACGTTGTCCCAGCGCGGGGGACGAATCATTGATGACCAGACTGACCTGCGGCGCTGTAATCGTCACCGTGGCATAGGCTGTCAAACCGCTGTCGATTTGCACGGCACGAATTGTGTAAATGCCGGGCAGCGTATCGGCTGGAATTTGCAAAGAGCCGCTGACCTCCGTTTGACTATAAGATTGATAAGTAAGGTAGTGACCATACTCCGTCCCCGCATCCTCCGGCTGCAGATAGAAGTAAACATTTTTATTCTCAGCATAGCCGGCAATTGCATAGTTCAGGCTGCCGCCAACCGCGGCGCTGCCGGTTGATAAAGTGAAGACAGGCGCACAGGAGCTGACCGTAAAGCGGAGCAGCGCAATTTTCTCCGAAGTACGGCCGATTGCTTTTACTGTATGCGTGCCGCTCATGTCATACGGAACCGCCAGCTGCGCTTCCTGTTCTGCATCGGTCTCATAGCTGCTGTAATCGGTATCAAATGCCTTTGCGGCTTGATCCAGATAAAAATCAATGGTTTCATTGGGTTGGAATCCGCTGAAATAAATCGTTGTGGTCCGGCCGATTACCGGCTGAGCGGCAATCCGCAGGCTGGGTGTGAAATCACCCACGGCGGCCGAGACCGGCTCACTGAAAACGCTCTCGTTATCAGCCTGATCCAATAGTTTGATTTTGTAATAGAAGGTCACACCGACATGGTCCGCATCATAATTGTCAAATCTGGTCTGATCACCGGCAACCGAAGTATAATAATCGAATGGCCCCTCCGCTGTGCTACTGCGGTAAATATAGATTGACTGCACATCCGTTGACACTGAAGCAGTCCAGGCTAAGCGGACCTTACCAGCCAGCGAAACGGCGGTCAGCGTAGCCGGCAATAGCGGCGGCGTAATATCATAGATGAAACTGCTGCTTTCGCTGTACTGGTTGCCATAGCTGTCTGTCGCTGTCAGCGTGACTGTGTAAGCACCGCTGGTTAAGCCCAGTTCCGCCATGCTGTCTTTGGTGAGATAATCATAGTCAGTCGTTCGGTGATCGGTAAAATCAAGATCGACAAAGGTTGTCACCGCATTGTTCTCGGCTGTCAGTGTACCTTCCAGAGCAGCCAGCGCAATATTATCCGTGGCATTATAACAAAAATCATTGGCGAGACTGACATAACTGCCCGCAGCCGAGAGATACAAATCGGGCACGATGTTGTCGGTAAGCGGAGAAACAGGCGAACTGCAGACAGCCTTGTCGCTTTCGGTTCCTCTGCTGTCGATCGTCGTCACGGCATAATAATAAGACAATGCCGTATCCGCTGCCGCATAGAAGTAATCAGCATAACTCTGCTCTGATAAATCGTAATAATTGTGATAATACGGTTCCTCAGCAGCAGAAAGTCCCGCTAAAGTAGTGGAACGATAAACATTGGCATACTGATAGGCTGCGGCAGTCCAATTCAGGGTAATCTTGCCCGGACCGGCAGTGACCTTAAAATCAGTCGGAACAGCAGTCGGCGCATTGTCGATGGTAAAGGAATAGGCATAGGCATCCGCAACAGAAGCGGCGCTTTTTAGCCCGGCAAAGTCGGTGAGAATCGCTTTCAAACGGACATCGGTATTTTTGACGTCGATCGTATTTGTGGTATCCCAGGCAAAATTGGGAATTGCTTCCGACAGCAAGGCTCGGGTGACTTCACCTAAGGCAGTATAGCTCACTCCACCGTCGATGGAAACGTAATATTCAACTTTTGCCACCCCGCTGGCAGCGTCAGTCGCACCGTTGATATTTACATAGACGGTTCTGTACAAAGTCGCCCCGCCGGAACCGATATTGGTATAGGAATAAGTATTATTGTCCGTGTTGTATTTAAAACGTCCGTAAGCCGCTGCTTCCAGGTTCGGCGGCGTCTCATCAATCTGATAGAGTTGGTTGATTACCGCACTGGTTTTGCCGTCAGCCGCCTGGCAGTAAGCAGATAATCTGACATACCCTTCGGTCAATTCAGGTAAAGTGACAGCGCTTGCACTGGACTGCCATCTGGCATCGGGAGAACGATCGTTGGTAGACCAGAGAAAAGAATCGCCGACATAGTACCAGATCGTATCGCCGTCTGAGGATGACAACTTCGGCGACAGCTTCGGCTGCCAGGTTCCGGAAGGAGCCGGAGAAAGCACAGGCTCCGCCACAATTCGGGTCAGGTACACAGAATACTCTGTTTCGGCAGCCTCGGCAGGGTAGTTCACCACAATCCGGGCAGTTCCCACTGGAAGATCGAAGCTTAAGTCCGTTGTACCTTCAGTTCGGCTGGCAATGACTTCTGTTTTCGTATCATTATATACCGTGACAGGATAGGAGGCATTGACAGACAAGACATACGTTCCCGCCACAGATGCCGCGATATGATAATTGCCGGCATAATTTTTAAAGCCATAGGCAGAAACATAGGTGTCCAATGGCAGTTGTTTGCTGGCTGTCACCAAATACCTTGCTTCGGTGACTGCGGAGTATTCCGATCCCGCAACCAGCTGCGCACGAATCAGCATGCTGGTGCTGACTTCAATGGGATTGCTGTATATATAACCCCAGGAACAGGGATCGGAATTTGGTCTGTTTTTATTGTAATAGATCGTGCCTGCCGTCTCGTGCGCGACGGAAACAAACGCCGGTTCTGCTAGTACGGTGACCGCCGTCGGATCCGCCGCAGGGGTGAAAGTAGGACCGGGGGTAACCAGTCTTAAGTAAACAGCGGCAGATTCACTGATCAGACCCGTTGCCGAATCCATAGCGACAGCGTAAACTTGAATTTCTTCATTCCAGGAATTGGGATTTATCATCTCCGAACTCAGAATAAGCGGATCGGTGTATTTGTTGCCCTGAAGATAAACAGCGTTTAAATTCGGAGCATACTCCGACATGTTGATGTAATAATAAATATCGAGCCCGCCTTCCGCTGAGGCGATTAATTGGGTTCCCGGTGCCTGACTGC
>JAJFTT010000068.1 GCA_021372785.1 Negativicutes bacterium
CGCCAATCAGCTGAAAGACCTGATCAAGAGCGGCATTCAAAACAAAGGCTTTTCCCTGATTGAAGCCATTACGGCCTGCCCGACTTATTTTGGCCGCAAGAACAAAATGGGTGGACCGGTGGAGATGATGACCTGGCAAAAGGATCACGCCGTACCGGTCAAAGCCGCCGAAAAAATGACGGTTGAACAACTGGACGATAAATTCCTGACCGGCGAGTTATACTATAAACCGGAGCCGGAATACTGCGAGCAGTATGCCAGGACAATCTTAAGCGCGGAGGCGGGAAAATAATGAATCAACAAACCGAAATACGCCTCAGCGGCTCAGGCGGGCAGGGAATCATTACCGCCGGGATCATTCTGGCAGAAGCTGCTTTGCTTGATGGCCTGAATGCGCTGCAAAGTCAGTCTTACGGACCGGAAGCCCGCGGCGGCGCCAGCAAAGCGGAAGTCATTATTTCCGAAAAGGAGATCAATTACCCCAAAGTGACGCAGCCAAATATTTTAGTCGCTTTGACCCAACAAGCCTATGATATTTATAAATCCGGTTTAATGCCTGATTCCATTGTGATGCTGGATGCCGGTATTGTGGTGGACAGTGACGCAGCTTATCGCGTCTATCAGATCGCGGTGACGGAAATTGCCAGGACTCAATTGCGTCCGGTCGTCGCGAATATCATCACCCTGGGCGCTTTGGTGACCTTGACTCAATGTGTCAGCTATACGGCTTTAGAAGAAGCGGTATTGGATCGCGTGCCGAAAGGGACGGAAGAGTTAAATAAAAAAGCGCTGGCGGCCGGAGTTGCCGCTGCCAAACAATTAATTGCTTAGTTATTTCGTGTTTGTCGGGTCTAAGCGGCAGAGCAGTTCTGGAATCTCAGCAATCTGTCCGGACAAACTTTGCAGTCCCGGCCGGCAGGAAAGCAGGATACCCTCTCGAGGTTGCTATGCTTTGAGAGGGTAACTTATACTTCGTTTGAAACCTGAATCAACAAAATCGGAGGCGAACTGTATGTCAAATAACATGGAAGAAATCAGACAAAACGTAGAGGCATGGGAGAAGGGTACTGTCGCCAAGACAATATCTCGTTTTCCGGAACGGAAGAATCCCTTTCAAAACACTTCCGGCTTTGAAGTAAAACGTGCTTATACACCCCTTGATGTGCAAGAGTTGGATTATAACCGTGATCTGGGTATGCCGGGGGAATATCCCTATACCCGTGGGGTGCAGCCCACTCTCTATCGCGGTCGTTTCTGGACGATGCGGCAATACGCCGGCTTCGGCAAAGCGGAAGAATCCAACGAACGTTATAAATATCTGCTGCAGCAAGGTCAAACCGGTCTCTCCATCGCTTTTGATCTGCCGACACAGATTGGTTATGACTCAGATCATGCTTTGTCCCAGGGTGAAGTTGGCAAAGTCGGCGTCGCTATCGATTCTTTGGCCGATATGGAGATTTTATTCAACGGCATTCCTTTGGATAAGGTCAGCACTTCGATGACGATCAATGCCCCGGCTGCCGTTTTACTGGCTATGTATATTGCTGTCGGCGAAAAGCAGGGGATAGCGGCCAACAAATTGAACGGTACGATTCAAAATGATATACTAAAAGAATACATTGCGCGCGGCACCTATATTTTTCCGCCAAAACCGTCGATGCGGCTGATTACCAATATTTTTGAATACTGCTACAAGAATGTGCCGGAGTGGAATACCATCAGTATCTCCGGTTATCATATCCGGGAAGCGGGTTCCAATGCAGCTCAGGAAATTGCATTTACGCTGGCCGATGGCATCGCTTATGTGGAAGCGGCGATCAAAGCCGGTATGGATGTGGACGAATTTGCGCCGCGTCTGTCTTTCTTTTTCAATGCCCACAGCGATTTATTTGAAGAGGTAGCTAAATTTCGCGCGGCACGCCGTCTCTGGGCGAAAATTATGAAAGAACGCTTTGGCGCGAAAAAAGATAAATCTTTGATGCTGCGTTTCCATACGCAAACCGCCGGTTCCATGCTGACCGCTCAGCAGCCGGATAATAACATCGTGCGGGTCACTTTGCAGGCCCTGGCAGCGGTGTTGGGCGGCACGCAGAGTCTGCATACCAATTCCCGTGATGAAGCATTGGCCTTACCTACCGAGGATGCCGTGCGCATCGCTTTGCGGACCCAGCAGATCATCGCCTACGAAAGCGGCGCCGGTGATACGATTGATCCTTTGGCCGGCTCTTATTATGTGGAATCACTGACCAATACGCTGGAAAAAGCGGCCGATGTCTATCTGAAAAAAATCGACGAGCTGGGCGGTTCCGTAATGGCCATCGAGAATGGTTATATGCAGCAGGAAATTCAAAACAGCGCCTATCGTTGGCAGCAGGAAATTGAAAAAGGGGAGCGTATCGTGGTTGGCGTGAATAAATTCACGATCGAAGAAGGCGCGCCCAAAGGTCTGCTGCGTGTGGACCCCAGTATCGGTGTCAAACAAACAGAGAAACTCCGGGAATTAAAAGCAAAACGTGATCAGGCTGCTGTTACGGCTGCTCTTGCCGAATTGCGCCAAGTTGCGCAAGGAAGCGATAATTTAATGCCTGTCATCCTGAAAGCAGTCAAGGTTTATGCCACACTGGGTGAAATCTGTGATGTGTTAAGAGAAGTGTTCGGTGAATACCAGGCTTCTGTTACAATATAAAAGGAGGTTGTTTGAATGTCAAATCCCATTCGTGTTTTAATTGCCAAACCGGGTTTAGATGGACATGACCGCGGTGCCAAAGTGATTGCCCGCGCCTTCCGCGATGCCGGTATGGAAGTCATTTATACCGGTTTGCGCCAGACTCCTGAACAGATTGTGGAAACTGCGATACAAGAAGATGTCGACCTGATCGGCTTATCCTGCCTTTCCGGTGCTCATAATACTTTATTCCCCAGAGTTGTTGAATTGCTGAAAGCAAAAGATGCAGCCGATATCAAAGTAATTGGCGGCGGTGTTATCCCCAGCGAAGATATTCCTTACCTGAAGGAAAGCGGTGTCCTGGAAATTTTCACACCGGGCACCCCAACCACAACCTGCATCGATTATGTTCTGAAAAATGTCCGAAAATAAGCTGACAGAAACAGAGAAGAGCCTGCTGACGGGGCTGAAACAGCAAAACCGGCGGGCTTTAGCCAAATGCATCACTTATGTGGAGAACCATTATTTACAGGCGAGGCCATTGATGGGAGAGATTCATCAGACCTGCAGCTTAGGCCACGCCGATATTATCGGTATTACCGGACCGCCCGGTGCCGGCAAAAGTACATTAACCGGCAAGTTGATTCAAGCATTTCGCAAAACCAATCGAACCATCGGCGTTATTTTAATTGATCCGACCAGCCCATACAGTGGCGGAGCTATTTTAGGCGACCGCATCCGAATGAGTGATAGTTTTACGGACAGCGGCGTTTATATCCGCAGCATGGGTTCGCGCGGGCGTTTGGGTGGTTTATCCGCCGCGACGCAGGATGCGGTCAAGATTTTGGATGCTTTCGGCTTTGATCTGATTTTGGTTGAAACAGTCGGGATCGGACAGGCTGAAACGGAAATCGTGGAGGCCGCCGACATTACCGTTGTGGTTTCGGTCCCGGGTTTAGGTGATGATATTCAAATCATTAAAGCCGGTGTGATGGAAATCGGAGATATTTTTGTTGTGAATAAAGCAGACAGAGAAGGTGCAGAGCGAGTTGTCACAGAAATCAATATGATGCTTGATCTGGCACCGAAGGGGAGTTTGCGTCCGCCGGTTTTGAAGACTGTTTCCACAACCGGCGTGGGAATCAACGAACTGATCAGCGCAATGGAGAGTTTTAAAAACAGTGCCATACAAAGCGGGAAATGGCAGATGAAACGAGAAGCGCGCTTATGGAAAGAGCTGGAGAGCAATGTTATTGCCCAATGGCAGGCAAAACTCGAACAGAGTCCTCTTTATCTGGAACGCGCTGCTTTGCTGGCTGATTTGTCGGCGGGTAAAACCAATGCCTATACGGAAGCGAAGCGTATCTTACGTCAAATGCAATCGTCTGCCGGAAACGAGTCGAAGCAAAGGAGGACAACTATGTTACAAAAAATTGATCATTTGGGAATTGCAGTGAATAATTTGCAGGAGGCAACGAAATTCTATCATGATGTGATGGGGATGGAGCTGATTGGCAGCGAAACGGTAGAAGAGCAAAAAGTCAATGTTGCCATACTGAAAATTGGGGATAGCAGAATTGAACTTTTAGAACCGACCTGCGCCGAGAGTCCGATCGCGAAAACAATTGAAAAACGCGGCGAAGGAATCGCCCATGTCGCCTATGCTGTCGACGATATCGAAGCGGCATTGGCGCAGTTGAAGGCAGGGGGAGCTCGATTAATTGATGAGACTCCGAAGATTGGTGCGGCAGGTTCCCGCGTTGCTTTCGTACATCCCAAATCTACTTACGGTGTTTTGGTAGAATTGTGTGAAAAACACTAAAACCAGCAGGAGGTAGCACTTATGTCGATCGAAAAAATCAATGAACTAACTCAAAAACGTGCCGAAGTAGCAGCCGGCGGCGGTGAAAAAAGAGTGCAGCGTCAGCATAGCAGCGGTAAGTTGACTGCCCGCGAACGCCTCGCAAAGCTGTTCGATCCGGACAGCTTTGTGGAATTGGACGCTTTTGTCACCCACCGCTGCACAGCCTTCGGAATGGATAAAACCGAAGCGCCGGGCGAAGGCGTCGTCACCGGGTATGGCACGATAGACGGACGGCTGGTCTTTGCGGCAGCACAGGATTTCACGGTGATTGGCGGCTCTTTGGGCGAAATGCATGCAGGAAAAATCTGCAAAGCAATGGATCTGGCCGTTAAAATGGGAGCACCTTTTGTCTCAGTCAACGACTCCGGCGGCGCCAGAATTCAGGAAGGCGTCGATGCTTTGAAAGGGTACGGTGAGATTTTCTATCGTAACACCATGGCTTCCGGTGTGATTCCGCAGATTTCCGTCATCATGGGACCCTGTGCCGGCGGCGCTGTCTATTCTCCCGCCCTGACGGATTTCATTTTTATGACGGAATACGCCAATATGTTTATCACCGGACCGCAGGTCGTCAAATCCGTCACCGGAGAAGACGTGACTGCCGATCAGTTGGGGGGCGCCGGAGTGCATGCTTCCACCAGCGGTGTGGCGCACTTTGTTGCCAAAACCGACGAGGAATGTTTGAATCTGGTGCGCCGTCTGATCAGTTTCCTCCCCTCCAACAATCTGGAAACCACGCCGGTAGTGCCGACCGCGGATCTTCCCACCCGGACGGACGAGGCTTTGCGCGCTATTATTCCCGACAGCCCGAATCGTCCTTACGATATGCGCGATATCATCACCAATGTGGTGGATGATCATGACTTCTTTGAAGTGCAGCCCGCTTATGCGGCCAATATCGTCACCGCGTTTGGTCGTCTCAATGGCCGTAGCGTTGGCATCATCGCCAACCAGCCCAAAGTGATGGCCGGCTGCCTGGATATCAATGCTTCCGATAAAGCCAGCCGCTTTATCCGTTTCTGTGATGCCTTCAATATTCCTTTGCTTACCTTCACCGATACGCCCGGCTATCTGCCCGGCGTTTCTCAGGAACATGGCGGTGTGATTCGTCACGGTGCCAAATTGCTTTATGCTTATTCGGAAGCCAATGTACCGAAACTGACTTTGATCACCCGCAAGGCATATGGCGGCGCGTATATTGCGATGTGCAGTCACCATCTCGGGGCAGACATGGTTTTTGCGCTGCCCAATGCTGAAATTGCCGTGATGGGACCCGATGGCGCCGCGAATATTATTTTTAAGGATGCCATCAAGGACGCGGCGGATCCGCAAAGCATGCGTCAGGAAAAAATTGATGAATACCGCAACAAATTCGCCAATCCCTATGTGGCGGCAGCACGGGGATTTGTAGATGATGTGATTGATCCGGCTGTGATCAGACCCACTTTAATCAACGCTTTGGAAATGTGTATAACCAAGCGGGAAACGCGCCCGGCCAAAAAGCACGGCAACTTACCCGTTTAAGGAGGCTATCCTATGTCGACAGATCTGATCCTGAAATATGTCCTGCTGGCAGGTTTTGTTTTGTTTGGTCTGTTCTATTTTATGAGAGCCAAAAGCAACACTCCTGCGGATGCGGCAGCGGAAGCAACCGAAGAAGCCTATGCCCGGCAAGAAGTCTTGCAGGAGGAAACCGAATTGGGCGCTGCCGAAGATTTGGCATTGATTGCAGTAATCTCAGCAGCGCTGGCTGCGTATTTAGGCCAAGAAACAACCGGAATTAAGATCAGCAGTATTCATCGTCTGGTGCATTTAGAAAACGGCTGGGCAGCGGCAGCCAGACAGGAAACTATAGCCAGCCGTCAAAATATCTACAATCTTTAATGCAAGCAAAGTTTGGAGGAGAAATAACATGAAAACGTACCTGATTACAGTCAATGGTGTTTCCTATGAAGTAGCGGTTGAAGAAATGGGCGCTTCTGCCGCGACGATGACGCCGGCCGGCGCTGCGGTGCTTACTGCGCCGAAAGCGGCTGCCACTCCGGTCGCTGCCGCTTCGGCCGCTGCGGCGCCGAAAGCAGCGCCTGCTCCCAAACCGGCGGCTGCTCCCAGCGGCAGCGGAACGGTGATTGCAGCGCCGATTCCCGGCACGATTCTCGATATAAAAGTCCAGGTGGGCAGTAAAGTCAAAGCCGGCGATCTGATCTTGATTTTGGAAGCCATGAAGATGGAAAACGAAATCGTGGCAGAGAATGACTGCACGATCAAAGCGATTTTTGTCAATAAAGGCGACAGTGTAAATTCCGGCGATCCAATGGTAGAGGTTCAATAGAGGGAGGAGGACCAGCGTGAAAAACTTAGAAGTAGTCTGCGGTGTTTCGGCCCGCCATCTTCATCTTTCACAAAAAGATTTAATCACCTTATTCGGAGAAGACGCTTGTTTGAATTCCTTTAAAGCATTGGGTCAACCGGGTCAATATGCCTGTGAGGAAAAGGTCAATTTCGTCGGTCCGAAAAACACAATCAAAAATGTGCGTGTTTTAGGTCCGCTGCGCAAGCAAACGCAAATAGAAATTTCTCTGACCGATTGCTTCACGCTTGGAATTCAAGCACCGGTGCGTGACAGCGGTAATTTGTCTGGCTCCGCTGCCATTCTTTTGGAAGGTCCCAAAGGCAGTGTCGCCCTGACCGAAGGTGTGATCGTTGCCATGCGTCATGTTCACTTCCATCCGGACGATGCCGCGCCTTACGGCATCAAAGATAAAGATATCATCAGCGTCAGGACCCGCGGTAATTCCCGCAGCCTGATTTTCGAGAATGTTTTGGCGCGGGTAGCTCCTAATTTTGCCTTGGAATTCCATGTTGATACAGACGAAGCCAATGCAGCCGGTTTAAAAAATGGCGATATTGCAGAAATTCTGAAATAGTTTACTTCCAAAATACAATACAGGGAACGCAATTCACTTTGCGCTCCCTGCGGCGAAAAAAGGAGGCATTTTACTATGCCCTATGAGTACATTGCGGCAGGTGTTGGTTTGATTGCCCTGCTTTATGCGTTTTATCTTGCGCAAAACATTAGCAAACAGCCTGCCGGCAATGCCAGGATGCAGGAAATTGGCAATGCCATTCACGAAGGCGCCATGGCTTTCTTAGCGAGAGAGTACAAAACCCTGGTTTGGTTTATTCTGATTGTTGCATCGGCGATTGTTGCACTCGGAGTTTTTGCTCCGCAAATAATGAAACCGCAGACAGCAATTGCTTTTGTTTGCGGTTCTGTTTGTTCCATCCTCTCCGGTTATTTCGGTATGATTGTCGCAACCAAAGCCAATATGCGCACCGCGGAGGCGGCGAGGTCGGGTCAAAGCAAAGCCCTGAAGATTGCCTTCAGCAGCGGCGCCGTGATGGGGATGTGCGTTGTGGGCTTGGGTTTAGCCGGTGTTTCTGTCCTTTATCTGATCTTTCAAGATCCGGATATTGTCAACGGTTTTGCGCTGGGCGCCAGCTCCATCGCGCTGTTCGCCCGTGTCGGCGGCGGTATTTATACCAAAGCGGCGGATGTCGGCGCCGATTTGGTCGGAAAAGTCGAAGCGGGAATTCCGGAGGACGATCCGCGCAATCCAGCGGTCATTGCCGATAACGTGGGGGATAATGTCGGTGATGTCGCCGGTATGGGAGCGGATCTTTTTGAATCGTTTGTCAGCTCCATCATTGCCGCCATGTCGATTGCCTTCAGCAGCAAGTTAGGCAATCAAATGATCCTCTATCCGCTCCTTTTAGCCGCCAGCGGTACGGCTGCCGCTATCATTGGCTCACGCTTTGTCACAGGTAGCGAAAGCGACAATCCGCAAAAAGCACTCAATACCGGTACCTATCTTTCCGGGGGTTTGGTAATTGCGGTTTCGGCAGCGTTTGCTTTGATGGGTGTAACTACCTGGAACATTTTCTTTGCTACCGTCTCCGGACTGATCGCCGGGATTGCCATCGGTTCGATCACGGAATACTATACTTCTTCTGATTACCAACCGGTGAAGGGAATCGCGGAAGCCTCTCAATCCGGCGCCGCCACCACCATCATCTCCGGTTTGGCCGTCGGTATGTATTCCACAGCGGCTCCGATTTTTCTGATCAGCATCGCAGTTTTAGTAGCTTATCATTTTGCCGGCTTGTTTGGCATCGCCCTCGCTGCGGTTGGCATGCTTTCGACAACCGGCATGACGGTTGCCGTCGATGCCTATGGCCCCGTTTCTGATAATGCCGGCGGTATCGCCGAAATGGCAGGCATGGATGAGAGTGTACGTGCCATTACAGATCAATTGGATGCAGTTGGCAATACGACAGCAGCCGTTGGTAAAGGATTCGCCGTTGGGTCCGCAGCGCTGACTGCACTGTCCCTGATTTCAGCTTTTGCAGCCAGTGTAAAATTGGATATGATCAATCTGTTGGAACCAAAAGTCATTGTCGGATTGTTCATCGGCGGTATGCTGCCGTTTTTGTTTGGCGCGCTGACCATGGAAGCGGTCAGTAAGGCTGCGCAAAAGATGATTCTTGAAGTGCGCCGCCAGTTCAAAGAAATTCCAGGCATCATGGAAGGCAGCGGCAAACCGGATTACGCGCGCTGCGTGGACATTTCCACAGCGGCCGCCTTAAAGGAAATGATTCTGCCCAGTATCATCGCTGTGGTCAGTCCGATAGCCACCGGTTTGATTTTAGGTAAATATGCGGTGGCCGGCTTGCTGATGGGAGCAACCATAACCGGTGTTTTATTGGCGATTCAGATGTCCAACTCAGGCGGTGCCTGGGATAATGCCAAAAAATATATTGAAGGCGGCGCCTACGGCGGCAAAGGCACCCCAGCGCATGCAGCAGCGGTGGTCGGCGATACCGTCGGTGACCCCTATAAAGATACTTCAGGTCCTTCTATGAATATTTTAATCAAGCTGATGTCGATCGTTGCCTTAACCTTTGGTGGTTTATTCCTCTGATTTTTTATAATATAGGATGTGCTCGGTTTGAAACTTGAGCAGATGAAATTGCTCCTGTTTTTGTAGATTCAGGAGCAATTTCTCATTTCAAAGCAGAAATTCAACTCTTTTCCTCTCCGGCTGCGATTTTTTTTCAAAGGAGTAAGGAACATCATGAATCAAATCTTAGGTATTGCTGCTGCTTTTGTGTGTTTACCTTTCCTGACCCGGATTAAAAAACTTGGGTTTGGCGGCGCTTTAATGATCACCGGTTTGTTGATGAGTCTGTTTGCCGGGATTGATTTCACCACCGTCAAGGACTCATTTCTGGCTGTGTTTACTTCTCCCTCTCTGCAGAACAGTATGCTGGCCGTGATCATGATCGGTATGCTGGGAACGATTCTCAAGCATTATGGCATTCTGGAGAAGATTGTGCGTAATTTGGAAGTGCTCATACACAATCCCAAAATTATATTAATGATTCTGCCGGCCGTTTTAGGTATGCTGCCGGTTCCCGGAGGCGCCATGCTCTCCGCCCCCTTTGTCAAAGACATCGGAGACAAACTGCATCTGCCGGCCAATCGCAAAACCGTGATCAATCTCTCTTTTCGTCATGTTGCCGCCATGTTTTTGGTGCCCTTCAGCTCCAGCATGCTGTTGATTGATTCCATCTTGCCGGAAATCGGTATATATCATTTGATTTTGCTGAACATCCCACTGGCGGTTTTTTATGTCATGGCAGCCTATCAGCTTTTTTTGCGCAACGTTGCCTATGAACCGACGTCCCGGCAAGGTTCCGCCGCCGAAGCAGTGAAGAACTTAATCATCAATTTTTTTCCGATCTATAGCATTGTTCTGATTAATTTAATTTTTGGTTTTCCTATGTGGGTTTCTGTTTTGATCAGTGTGATTCTGACCGTATTCTTGTGCCGGGAAAAGAGCACCTACCTGCAAACAGCCTGGAAAGGTGTAAATTTTAATACCCTCTATATGCTGATTGGTGTGTATTTTGTACAGAATCTGATTAAAAGTCAGGACGGCGTCATGAAGCTGTGCGCTGATCTCTTTCTCGCTTCTTCCGGTTTTGGTGTGCTTTTGGTCATAATGCTGATTGCCGTCGTCTTGGGCCTGGCCACTGGTTTAAATCTGGTCAGTCTGGGTATTCTGCTGCCATTGATTCAGATGCTGCCGATCAGTGTGGAGGAGAAGCTGATCTATGTCTTTTTTGTCTGTGTTTGGTCATTTATCGGTTATTATTATTCGCCTCTGCATCTTTGTCAGATTCTGAGCAATTCTTACATGGGCTGCAGCACGGGCGAGGCAACCAGAGAAAATATCAAACTGATGCCCGTTTTGGCAGCAGCTTCTTTTATCTTGTTTTATGTCTATCGTTGGATTCTGCTCTAGCAGATGGATATGGTTTTCAGCGCGCAGAAGCTCAGTTTATGAAATTAAAGTAGAGAGAGCAAAACAGTCCAAAAAAAACTGAGCCAAATGGCTGCGAAAGCAGACACAAGGCCCTGTTTTTTTTGGTATATTTCGTTTTGCTACAGCCCCTTTGTTAAAGTTTACGATCGCAGCCGCTTAGATTGTGCCATAGAGCCGGTCGCCGGCATCACCTAAACCGGGTATAATGTATCCGTTTTCGTTCAAACCTTCATCGATCGCGCCGCAGATAATTTCCACATCCGGATGCGCCTTCTCGATCACAGCGATTCCTTCCGGTGCCGCTATAATGCAAACGAGCTTAATTCTTTGTGCGCCGCGTTGTTTCACTAAAGTAATGGCAGCTGCGGAGCTGCCGCCGGTCGCCAGCATGGGGTCCAGCAAGAGAACCTGACGTTCGGCGATATCCGGCGGCAGTTTACAGTAATATTCCACCGGTTCCAAAGTTTCGTGATTGCGGTAAAGTCCAATATGACCGATTTTAGCCGCGGGTATCAGACTCATCATGGCATCGACCATGCCAAGGCCGGCACGCAGAATCGGCACCAAAGCAACCTGTTTATCGACGAAATAGCCGGTGGTTTGGCAGAGGGGTGTCGCGATTGTTTTTTCGATCAAGGTCAGGTCGCGGGTTGCTTCATAACCCAGGAGCAGAGCAACCTCGTAAACCAATTCGCGGAATTCTTTGACTGTGGTTGTTTTGTCTCGCAGCATGGAAATCTTATGCTGAATCAATGGGTGACTGATTTGTCGCACGTGATTGCAGATCATTTTACGGATTACCCCTTTTCGTAAATTATCGATGTCACCGCAGCCGGATAAGAAAAACAGGAGAGATGTTTTGAAAAATAGTTTTCGACAACAGTTTTTACAAACCCTTTCAGCCAATTGAATTGTTGCAGCCGGAGGAGGAGCGCCGCTGAATTTCGCTGTTCAAACAAGAAAAGAGAGTCTGCAAACGCTGATTTTACGCAACGGCAAAAGAAATACTGCACTTAACAAAATCGTAAGCGCAGTATTTCTTTTTTTTAATGGCCGCCGGGATTGGTTGGCTTTTCCGGTTTGCTTGGATCTCCCTCAGTGGGATCCGGCACAACCGGAGTAACGCCGGTATCGGCGGTGGTAAACGCTTTTGGTACCTCCAGAGCGGCATCCGGCGGATAATTGCCATAAGGCAGGGGATATGGCAAAGGTTCCGGCCGCTGAATAAATACGCGGATGGCAACAAATTCTGCCGGGGTGGAAGGTAAGGCCAGCAAGCCATTGCGCGTATCAATTTTAGCCTGTACATGTGTGGAACAGATGTCGTTGACGGCGGGGGCGCTGCCTTTAAGGAAAATCTCCGTGACGATTTCGTCGGCTGGGCAGATAGAGGAGGGTCTTTTCCCGGAAACGCTGCAAACCTGAACAGTCTCAATTTCGCTGGGCGCACTCCAGTCACGGATAGGCAGATTGGTGTGAATGGCCGCCATGAATTGCTGCCAGATCTTCGGTGCCAGACCGCTGCCGTAGAGGTCTGGCATGGGAGTCTGTTCATCATGCCCAATCCAGACCGTAGCCGCATAATCCCTGGTGTAACCGCAGAACCAGAGATCATTAAAATCATCGGTCGTGCCGGATTTGGCTGCCACAGGACGATCTCCCAGGCGGCCGAGACGGCCGGTGCCGTAGGGCAGGGAAACGACGGTTTTCAATAAGTCGGTCATGAGATAGGCGGTTTTTTCATCCAGGACGGCGGTCCGATGCGCTGTGCTTTTATAAATTGTCACGCCATTTTTATCTTTGACTTCCAGCACCGCGATCGGGTCGGTTTTCACACCGTTATTGGCGAAAGTGGCATAAGCAGTCGTCATTTCCAACACATTGACTCCGTTTGTTAAACCGCCAATCGCGGCAGAGAGAGATTGATCGCCGGCAACCAAAGAGGTGAGACCCATGCTTCTGGCAAAGGAGAGACACTGATCGACACCGACCAGCTGCATTGTTTTAATGGCCGGTATGTTCTCTGATCTTGCCAGTGCTTCCCGCACGGAAATCAAACCGAAATACAAATTATCAAAATTGGCAGGCTGCCAAGGTTCCCCGGTGTACGTTGGATAGGAAGTAGGCACGTCGTCGAAAACAGTGGCGGCGGTAATCAGACCGGCAGCGATGCCGGGAGCATAGTCGATGATTGGTTTGATGGAGGATCCCGGCTGCCTGAGCGAATCGGTAGCCCGATTCCAGGCGCCGATGGTATTTTTCGGATATTCCCGGCCGCCCGACATAGCCACAATATAACCGGTTTCCGGTTCTATTACCACGGCAGCCGCCTGCCGCTGATAAATTCCATCCGCATCCTGCGCCGTATAGGGGCTGAGCTGATCGGCAATCGCCTGGTCTACGGCGGCTTGCGCTTCGGCATCCAGCGTGGTATAGATTTTTAAACCATAGGTTTGGATCGCCGTATTGGCATCTGCTTCGGAACCGTAGTAAGATTTGAGCAAAGCAGGCAATTCTTCCAGGACGTAATCGGCAAAATAGGTAGAAGTAAAAGCGGAAGAACGAACTTGTTCCAAACCCGCCAGTTTTATTTCATACGTTTTGGCTTCTTCAGCTTCTTCTTTGCTGATCGCACCTTCCTTCAGCATCAAATCCAACAACATTTCCTGCATAAATTTGGCGGTCTCAAAATCATTATAAGGCGAGTATTGATTGGGAGAGGGGATGATGGCGACCAGCATGGCGGACTCAGCCAGATTCAGATCTTTGGCATCTTTGCCAAAGTAGAGCTGCGCACCCGCCTGTACGCCCTGCGCCCAATGGCCGAAAAAGATTTGGTTCAAATAAAAGCAGAGAATTTCATCTTTGGTGTAGAGGTTTTCCAGTTCCAGCGCCAAAGCCATTTCCCGCAGTTTACGGTCCAGCCGTACATCCAGAGTCAGGTAAACGTTGCGAGCCAGCTGTTGAGTAATCGAACTGCCGCCGCCGGCGCGGCCCAGCGTGACAATTGCCCTGAGCGTTCCGGTGGTATTGATGCCATGATGCTGATAGAAGGTCTTGTCTTCGGAAATAACGATCGCTTTCTTTACCCAGTCGGAAATCTGGTCAAAATCAACGGGCAGGCGATAATCCTCTCCATCGAATAAGGAAAGCAGAACCTCGCCGTCAGAATCATAGATGGTGGAAGCTGCAGCCGGATTCGCCAGCTTATCCGGATCCAGGGCTGGCAGATCCTGCAGCACAGCATAAGCCCAACCTACGCCGATGCCGCCTGCCAGACAAGCGATTAAAAGCACTGCTATTAAGATTTTTTTCAGCAGTGAGCCGCCGCGAAACTTTTTCACCAGGGCAGTTCCCTGCAGCTTTTTTAGAAAAGCTGACTCTTTCAGGTTAGCCAGCCGGGATTTTTTTTTGTCTTTACGAGGTTTATTCTTTTTAGGTAAGATAACTGTAGTTTTATCATTTACTTCGGAACTCATCACAGTTCCCTCCTTTCGGAAGTAATCGATATGATTATACCATAACAGTTGAAAAAGACCAAGCTGAAATTTTATTTTAAGCGGACGACTTGTGCCCGCACTGAGAAGGAGTTTCGCGCTCTTTGCAGAATTGAAACAGGTAATACTTTATTCGGATAATTTAGAGGAGTGAAATGAATGAATCCCTATGATAAAGCCAATGAATTAGCGGATGCGCTGCGCCTGCAGGCGGATATCCAGCAAATGAAAAAGCTGAAAATAAGAATTCAGAATAATGCCGCCGCCAAAGCCATGATGGATGATTTCTTTGAGCGCCAGCAGACTTTGCTGAAATTATATCAATCCGGTGTCGTCCCCGACCAGACGAAGATGGATGAGGTGGAAAAACTGATGCAGATTATGTCGGGTAATACTTTATGTAAAGAGTACATCGAATTGGAAATGCGGATTGCGCAAATGATGGACGAAATACAGAAGATTTTATCCGAGGCAGTCAAAGAAGCGACTTGGCTGAATCAATAGGAAAAGGGGATTTTAACAATGTCAGGACATTCGAAGTGGGCAAATATCAAACGAACCAAAGGGAAAGTGGATGCGGCCAGAGGGAAAGCGTTTGCCGTCATTTCCAAAGAAATCATTGTGGCAGCCAGAACCGGCGGAGCCAATCCGGAATTTAATGCAAAACTGAAGGCTCTGATTCAAAAAGCCAAAGAAAGCAATATGCCGAATGACAATATTCAAAGAGCAATCCAAAGAGGCAGCGGTCAGACCGACGGAGCCAATTATGAAGAGCTGACCTATGAAGGCTATGCTCCCGGCGGAGTGGCGATTATCGTAGAAGTACTCACCGATAACCGCAACCGTGCTGCCGGTGATATCAGACATATATTTGATAAGTACGGCGGCAATATGGGAGAAACCGGCAGCGTCAGCTGGATGTTTCAGAGAAAAGGTTTGCTGGTGATTGACCGCGAGGAATTCGGGCTCAGCGAAGATGAGATGCTGATGCAGGTACTGGATGCCGGCGGCGACGACTTGCAGACGACAGAGGATTCCTTCGAAATCTATACCTCTGCGGATGATTTTGAGCGGGTAAAAGAAGCGTTGGAAGCCGCTCAATTCACGTTCCTGCTGGCTGAAATTACACAGATTCCCAACAGCAAAATTGAAGTTGACGCGGAACAATTACCAAAATTGAAAAAGCTGCTGGCGATGATGGAAGAATGTGACGATGTCCAGAACGTCTATGACAATGCTGATTACGAAGAGGACGAAGAAGAGGAATAATGAAGCGGCGGGGGAGATGGTTTAACCCACTCCCCTGTTGTTTCAGCAAAAATGAGGAGTTTCCATGATAGTAATAGGCATCGATCCCGGCATAGCCATCACCGGTTATGCTGTTCTGCAAGGGGACGAAGCGCAGATGAAGCCTCTCTGTTACGGCAGTATCGAAACACCTTCCAGCCAATCTACTTCAGAACGCCTGGCGACGATCTACAGCGAAATCAACCGGATTATTCGGGCTTACCAACCGACTGAAATTGCCGTAGAGGAACTTTTCTTCAGTCGGAATGTCACCACCGCGCTGATCGTAGGACAAGCCAGGGGGGTTGTTTTATTGTCGGCACAGCAGTCGGGACTGCGCCTGACGGAATACAAACCGATGGAAGTCAAGTTAGCGGTCAGCGGTTATGGCGCCGCCTCAAAACAACAGGTCCAGCAAATGGTGAAGCGTTTACTGGCGCTCAGGGAAATCCCGAGGCCGGATGATACCGCTGATGCGCTGGCCATCGCCATCTGCCATTTGCAGTCGCGCAAACTGAAAAACTTGGGAATGCGATAAAATTGTCAGGAGGATTCAAGCATGCTGGCTTACATCAGAGGAAAAATCATTGCCTGTCAGGGCGGTGTCTGTGTGGTTGAGGTGGGCGGCTTTGGCTTACGCCTTTTTACGCCGGTCACGGAGGATTACCAGCGCTTAAAATTAAACGAAACGATCTTTTTTTATACTCATTTGCATCAAAAGGAAGACGGATCTTCGCTTTATGGGTTCCTGACGGAAGAAGAGCAGAAACTCTTTCTATTGCTGATCTCGGTTGCCGGTATCGGTCCGAAAAACGGTCTGAATATCCTGTCTTTTGCGCCGCCGTCGCAGATTTACTGGTGGCTGGTCAATGAAGATGTTGCCCAGTTAAAAAAAGCGCCGGGCATCGGAGTCAAGACAGCACAGCGTCTGATTTTAGAACTGAAGAACAAAGTCGGCAGCCTGAATCTCAACCCGCCAGGAAAAACCGCTGCTTTTGCGGAAGGCGTCTTTGCAGAATCAGCGGCCGGCCAGGCCATTGAGGCTTTGATTGCCCTGGGTTATGATCAAAGAGAGGCGACGAAGCAAATTAATTTTGTTTTGGAGACAAAACCGGATGCCGCAGTGGAACTTTTGATTAAAGATGCTTTGCGCTTACTGATGCGCTTTTAGGTTAGGAAGGGAGGAATTGTTTTGTCAGAAGAACGCATTTTGACTGCAAACGAATTACCGGAAGAAGAACTGATGGAAAAATCGCTGCGCCCGCGTTACCTGAAAGAATACATCGGACAGAATAAAGCCAAGGACAATCTCTCCGTTTTCGTCAAAGCCGCCGTACAGCGCAAGGAAGCCCTCGACCATGTTCTGCTCTATGGGCCGCCCGGATTGGGGAAAACGACGCTTGCTCATATTCTGGCCAATGAATTGGGTGTTAACTTGCGCATGACCTCCGGACCGGCGATTGAGCGGGCGGGAGATTTGGCGGCTTTGCTGACGAACCTTGGCCCTTGTGATGTTTTTTTTATCGATGAGATTCATCGGCTCAATCATATCGCAGAAGAAGTACTCTATTCCGCGATGGAAGATTATGCGATTGATATCGTGGTAGGCAAAGGCCCCAGCGCCCGTTCGATTCGGATCGATCTGCAGCCCTTTACGCTGATTGGAGCTACCACCCGCTTCGGTTTTCTTTCGCCGCCTTTACGCGATCGATTCGGTGTGATCTGCCGCATGGAATTTTATAATGAAGAACAATTGCAGGAAGTGGTGCTGCGTTCCGCTAAAATCATGCAGGTTGACATTGATCTGCAGGGTGCCAAGGAAATCGCCCGCAGATCACGCGGTACACCGCGGATCGCCAACCGTTTGCTGAAACGAGTGCGTGACTTTGCGCAGATTCAAGGCAATGGCTGCATTACACGCGAGTTGGCGGATTATGCTCTGCGGATGCTGGAAGTAGACGACAAAGGTTTTGATCGAATTGACCGCATGTATCTGACTGCGGCAATTCAGCATTATAACGGCGGACCGGTCGGCGTGGAAACACTGGCTGCCTCGATTCAGGAAGAGACGGAAACTTTGGAAGATGTCATTGAGCCTTATCTGATGCAAATCGGTTACGTGCAGCGAACGCCGCGTGGCAGAGTCATTACCCGAGCGGCTTACGATTTTTTAGGCATTGCCTATCGCGAACCGGCTGAAAACGAGAAAGCAGAAATTCTCGAAGCAAGCCAGATTAAGCTTTTTTAAGCGAAGGAGACAGGGATGATTTTACTTCATGCCTGCTGTGCCCCCTGCAGTACTGTGGTGGCAGAGCATTTTCGCAGCGAACAGCGTGAACCTTTGCTTTATTACTTTAACCCCAATATTCAATCCTTTGCGGAATATCAATTGCGGCGAGATGCTTTGCTGCAGTTTGCCGCAGCGGAACAGTACCCGCTCTTGCTTGACGAAAACTATCAGCCGCTCGATTTTTTACGCCATGTTCTGAACATGGAAGGCAATCGTTGTGCCTATTGCTACGCGCTGCGTTTAGAGAAAACAGCCCAAAAAGCCTGCGAATTGGGTCTGCGGGAATTTAGTACAACCATGTTTGTCAGTCCCTACCAGGATCGGGAAAAAATTATGCGCATTGGCAGCGCCCTCGCCGAACAGTACCATCTGAGCTTTCTGACGCCTGATTTACGCGCTCAGTATCATCGGTCCATTGCACTGGCCAAAGCATGGCAGCTTTATCGTCAAGGTTATTGCGGCTGCCTTTTGAGTGAATACGAACGCTATTTTCCCAGTCAACAGAAGGAGTAGGTCAATGAAAAGAGTTTTATGGCTTTTTTTGCTGCTGAGCAGTCTTACCTTTGCCGGATCTTGTCTGGCGGCAGAAACGCAGCCGGCAGTTCCGGCCATGATTGCGGTCGGTCTGGATTATGGCGATGAGGCCTTGGCGGAGGTAAGACTCGGCTTTCAGTCCGGCATTCGTTTGTCCTGCAATGGTCTTGGAATCTGGCATTCTACTGAGCTGCGCTGTCTGTTGCTCTCACCGGAAAATGGCAATTACAGTCAATTAACGGTCAGCTTTGCTGATTATGCGGATGCCGCCGCTTATTTGGTGGAATATGGTTATAACAAAGACGCAGCGCCGGCCTATACGCAGGAAGGTTGGAAAATCTGGCTGGCGACAGCTTATTGCGAAACACTGGCCGTTCCAGCCACAAAGGCGGTTGTGAATGGCAGCTGTATCAGGGTTCGGGATGTGGGCGGTTTGACTCTGTTTTTTTATCAGCCGACTGCCGGTGACTCGCTCGACACATTACGGAGTCATATGGCAGTCTGGCAGGATTACGCGGGCGGTGATCTGATCTATGGGCCGAATCAGCGCTGTTATCCGGCGGAAATGCTGATTCAGCGCTATCATAATTTTGGTTTGACGGTGATCAACAATCTGCCATTCGAGGAGTATATTGCCGCCGTCATTTCCCGCGAAATGTCGCCTTCCTGGCCGTTGGAGGCGCTGAAAGCCCAGGCGGTGGCCAGTCGCAGTTTTATTCTCAGCACGCAATTCGGCACGGCCCGCTATTTGCAGTATGGTTTTGATATCAATACCGATCAACAGACTTATATCGGCATCGATTACGCCAGAACGCCTGTTGTGCAGCAAGCGGTTCAGGAGACTGCCGCTGAAGTCATCTGGTATCCTGACGGCAGCGGCAATCAAAAGATGGCCGCCGCCTACTATCATGCGGATGCCGGCGGCAGCACCGAAAATTGTGAGAATGTTTTTATCCAGGCTGTTCCTTATATCCGGGGGGTGCAGGAATTTTTCAAAACCGAAAGCCCGGATAATGTCTGGCTGCCTGTTCCCAGTCTGAGCGCTGCGGAAATCCGTCAGAATTTACTGGTGGGATACGGTGACATCGGTGAAATCCGCTCCATGCGGGTCAGCAAAGCAGGCGCATTCGGCGCGGCGATTGAAATTGAAATTGAAGGCAGCCTGCGCACCATCGTTTTGAAAAAAGGCGAGGGACGTTACTATTTCGGCTTAAAAAGTTATAATTTTACGGTGACGAAGCAATTGGATCTCGGCATCTTAAGTGCGGAGGGCAGGCTGACCGAGTTTGCCGGCGGCAGGACCCAGGTGATTACGGCGGATGGCAACAGGAATCTCTCGGTCAGCGATGCGACGGCGGTCATGACCGGCCAAGGTTTGCGGCAACTGGAGGGCAATCCTGCGGTTTACAGTTTCCCGGGCGGCGGCAGCGGCCATAATCTGGGTATGTCACAATACGGCGCTCAGGCGATGGCGAAGCTGGGTTATAATTATAGAGAAATCCTGCAGTTTTATTATACGGGGGTTACGGTAGGAAAATGAGCAATACAGAGAATGAATTATTGGTTTCACAATTTGACTATGACTTACCGGAGGCTCTGATTGCGCAGAGTCCGCTGGCACGGCGTTCCGATTCCCGTCTGATGATCATCGACCGGGAAAAAGGTTATTTAGCCGATACTTATTTTTACCGGCTGGCAGACTGGCTGCAGCCGGGTGACCTTTTGGTGATCAACGATACCAAAGTAATCCCAGCCAGACTGTTGGGTCACAAACCTAGCGGCGGCAAGGTGGAATGTTTGTTGTTGGAACGTCTGGATGACTGCCGCTGGAAAACCTTAGTCAAACCCGGTCAGCGATTACAACCCGGAGCGGAGATGATTTTTGGTGACGGTGCCCTGACAGGTGTCATTGAGGAACGCAGAGAAATGGGAGAACGCATCGTTCGATTCTCCTGGCCGGGAAAACCGACGTTTGAAGAAGTGCTCGATCAATTGGGAGAAATGCCCCTGCCGCCCTACATTCATCTGCCTTTAAAAGAAAAACAGCGCTATCAGACTGTCTATGCCGAGGCAGCCGGGTCTGCCGCAGCGCCGACAGCCGGCCTGCATTTTACAGCCGAGCTGATGCAGCAGCTGCGGCAGCAAGGGATCGAATTTGTTTCGCTCACGCTGCATGTTGGCATTGGCACCTTTCGTCCTGTCAAGGTTAATCGCCTCTCCGAGCATAAAATGCATTCGGAATATTATCAATTGACCAGAGAAGCAGCCGATCGGATCAATCAGGCCAAAGCCAACGGTCAGCGTATCCTGGCGGTGGGAACTACTTCCTGTCGTGTGCTGGAGACGCTGGCCGCTGCCGACGGTTCTCTTGAAGCTGCCAGTGGCTGGACGGATATTTTCATTTATCCGGGTTATCATTTTAAACTGATCGATGGACTGATCACGAATTTTCACTTACCCAAGTCCACCTTGCTGATGATGATCAGCGCTTTTTCCAGCTGGGAGGTCGTGCAACAGGCTTATCAGGAAGCAGTCAAGCGGGAGTATCGCTTTTTTAGTTTTGGTGACGCCTGCTTTTTTGCCAATCACAAAAAAAATAGCTAGGTGATCATCAACGGATACCAGGCAAACCGTATTCCACAGCAGCTCCGCTTTGGGTGTGAGACTGCCGGGCGGAGACGGTTTTTTTACTTTCCTGACCCGGAATGAAGGGTGCGAAGATTTGAACGGAGCAAAAGATAATGATTGTCTTCCGCTGCAAATATTGTTATAATTAATTAATAATAAAAATGAAGATTGGAAGCACTGAGGTTTTACAGCATGTTCAAATATGAATTGATCAAAAAGTCGACAGAATCTGCGGCGCGGCTCGGCAAAATAACAACCGCGCACGGCAGTTTTGAGACACCTGTTTTTATGCCGGTCGGGACACAAGCCTCCGTCAAGAGCTTAACGTCGGAAGAATTAAAGCAAATGGGAGCTAAAATCATACTGGGCAATACCTATCATCTTTATTTGCGTCCCGGTGCGGATCTGATTGCCGAAGCGGGTGGGCTGCAGCGCTTTATGAGCTGGGACGGATCCATTCTGACCGACAGCGGTGGTTTTCAGGTGTTCAGCCTGGATAGGCTGCGTAAAATCAGTGAAGAAGGGGTGGCTTTCCGTTCTCATTTGGACGGTTCTGCTTTATTCCTCTCACCGGAAAAAGCAGTGGCAATTCAGACCGCATTGGGCTCGGATATTATGATGGCGTTTGATGAGTGTGCCCCTTATCCGGCGGAGGTCAGTTATGTCGAAAATTCCCTGGAACGCACCGCGCGCTGGGCGGAACGCTGTAAAATAGCGCAGCAGAACCAGGAGCAGCAAGCCTTATTTGGCATTATCCAGGGCGGCACCTATGCCGCACTGCGTCAGCGCAGCGCGAAACAATTGGTGGAGCTTGATTTTCCCGGTTATGGCATCGGCGGACTGAGTGTCGGTGAACCAAAGGCTGTCATGTATGATATGCTGGAAAATACAGTCCCGCTCATACCGCAGCATAAACCACGTTATTTGATGGGTGTTGGTTCCCCCGATTGCCTGATTGAAGGCGTCATTCGCGGCATCGATATGTTTGATTGCGTCCTCCCCACCAGAATTGCCCGCAACGGAACCGCTATGACAAGTCAAGGCAGAGTGACCGTGCGCAACGCGCAGTTTGCCAGGGATTTTACTCCCCTGGATCCGGAGTGCGATTGCCCGACTTGCCGCAACTACAGTAAAGCTTACTTACGCCATCTCATTCATGCGGAGGAAATGCTGGGACCAAGGCTGTTGTCTTTGCACAATCTCTGGTTTTTGCTGCATTTGATGGAGCGTATCCGCCAAGCCATAGCGGAGGATCGTCTTTTAGCCTTACGGGAAGAGTTTTACGCCAAATACCGCGCCCGTGGCGCGGGTTTTTAGGTGCCGTCATGAAGAAAAATAATTTTTGGCGGGTTAAATCTTTTCCGATGGCAGAGGACGAACTTATCGCAAAGAAATTAGGGATCAGTGCGGCTTATGCTGCTTTGCTGCGTTCGCGCGGTTATCGTGATGCTGCCGCCATGCAGATTTTTTTACACCCGGAGGATGAACAAATGCCGGATCCGTTTGCTTTCCGGCAGATGCGCCAGCTGGTTGAACGTTTATTGCAGGCGAGGGAGAAGCAAGAACAGATTACAATTTACGGGGATTATGATGCGGACGGAGTTTCGGCGACAGCGGTGATGCTGCGCGGTTTGCAAGCCCTGGGATTCACCAGGCTGGATTCTTACATCCCCAGCCGTTTTGATGAAGGTTATGGTTTGAATGCGGAGGTGATTCCGGAACTTGCCGCTCGCGGCAGCCGGGTTTTACTGACCGTTGATTGCGGTATATCAGCAGTTGCTGAAGCGGAGTTGCTGCGGCGCTTTGGCATTGACCTGCTGCTGACCGATCATCACAAACCCGGCGATATCTTGCCCGCTGCTTATGCTATCATCAATCCGCATCTGAAAGAAGAAACCTATCCATTTCAGCAACTGGCGGGGGTCGGCGTGGCTTTTGAAGTCATGCGGGCTTTGAGTCTGACCCTGCACCGACCGGACATTTTAGCCGCTTTGCTGCCCTATGTGGCAATCGGTACGATTGGTGATGTGGTGGCGCTGCGAGGCGTCAACCGCGCCCTGGTTTACCGCGGTATCAACCAAATCAATCTCGGCAAATCTCCCGGTTTGAGTGCTTTGGCACAAATCGCCGGAATCGGCAGAATTACCTGCGCTTCCCAGATTGCTTTTCAGCTCGTACCAAGGCTGAACGCCAGCGGACGCATGGGCAGAGCCGATTCCGCACTTTCCGCCTTACTCTGCGGCAGAGAAGAGGCTGCCGCTTGGGCGGCGAAACTGGAACGACTGAATCAGGACCGCAAACAGGTTGAACTCGCCGTACAAACAGAAGCGTACGCTCAATATGAAGCGCTGAGTACAGCGGAAAAACAGGCGGATGCTTTTCTGTTCTATCAGGCAGACTGGCACAGCGGCGTTTTGGGGATTGCAGCCGCCCGGATGACGGACGAACTGCATCGGCCTGTCTTCATCTGCTGTCAGGATGGCAGCAATCTCAAAGGTTCGGGTAGAGCCCCGCGCGGCTATGACTTGTATCAAATGCTGGAGCGAATTTCGAGTCTCTTGCTGCGCTTTGGCGGACATGCGCAGGCTGCCGGTATCACCTTTGCAGCGGAGCGACTCCCGGAGGTCAGGTCTGCTTTCCGCGAGGCAGCGGGGTGCTATCATCAGTTGGATCACGATGAACATATCCTGGCTGCGGATATCGAACTTAACCCGGAAGTTGATTTGGTGGAACAGCAATCCTTGTGGCGCAGTCTGGAGCCATGCGGCTGTGAAAATGAAGAACCGCTGGTTTTGCTGCGCGGAACAGAAGTTCTCCAGACCAAAATGATCTCACAGGGATTGCATGTCAATGTCATGCTGCAGTATGGTGCGCGGCGTTATAATTGTTTCGCTTGGCGTGTGGGAGAGAGGATTGCGGAATTTACCGGCGTTTTGGACGTGCTGGCTCGGCTGCAAATCAGCAATTTTCACGGCAGCGAAAGTTTCCGCCTGGAATTGATCGATTGGCGCCCCTCCCGCCTGGATGCCCTGCCTCTGCTGCAAACACTGCGGCAATTGCCGCCGGAGGTCAATTTTTGGTATGCCGAGCCCAATTCCAGAGAAATTCTGGCAGAATCCGGTCTTGTCACAGTGCTGCCGCCCAATCCCGCTGTTACAGCATCATTTCCCTATCTGCCGCTGCCGCAGCAAATCGCCGCACCGGCTGCTACGGCGATTTACTTGTTGGATCCATTGTATGAACCGCAGCTGCCGCAGTCCAGCCATCGCCTGTTCGATGATTTCCAATTACAGCAATGGCGGCAGCTGCTGTATTGGCTGCTGCCGGACCGCAATCATTTGAGTGAGTGTTATCGCTGGCTGCGTGGAGGCGGGTCTATTTTTGATGATGATGATTTGATCAATCGGCATCCGGGTAATCTCAAGGGTTTTTATGCCCGCATTTGCGCACAAAATGCACTATATATCTTTTTGCAGGCGGATTTAGCGGCGATCAGCGACAAAAATTATAATTTTCCTAAGCAAAATGGCAATAAAACAGATTTGGAAAAGCTGCCGGCCTTTCAAAAAATTCAGGAAGTGCGTCTGCGGCTGTTGCAGCTTTATTTTGGATAGCATACGGGAAGACGGACAGAAAGTGAGGAGATCACAATGATAACCTGGCAGGAACTAAAGTCTGCTTTGACAGCCTATCTGGCACCGGAGCAGATCCGCTTGATCGAAGAAGCTTATCTGGCGGCTGAAAAAGCGCATGCCGGGCAAAAACGTATCTCCGGCGAGCCGTATATCATCCATCCCCTCTCGGTGGCTTTGATTCTGGCGGAAAGCAAATTGGATCCGGTTTCCATCGCCGCTGCTTTGCTGCATGATACCGTGGAAGATACGGAGCTTTCCCTTGCCGAGTTACAGGAAAAATTCGGCCCGGAAATCGCCCAAATCGTCGACGGCGTCACCAAATTGGATAAATTGGATTTCAGCAACCTTCTGGAACACCAAACGGAAAGCTATCGCAAGCTATTTTTGGCGATGGCGAAAGACATGCGGGTCATTCTGATCAAATTGGCAGATCGCTTGCATAATATGCGCACCTTAAAGGTCAGAACCCTGGCAAAACAACAAAGCATTGCCAAGGAAACGCTGGATATCTATGCCCCTCTGGCTGGCCGTCTTGGTATCAACTCAATCAAATGGGAATTGGAAGACCTGTCTTTCCGATATTTAAAACCGGAGATGTACTACAGGACCGCGGAATTTGTTTCCAAAAAGCGTGAACAGCGGGAAGCCGAAGTAGAACAGGCGGCAGCGCATTTACGGGAATGTCTTGCTGCCGAAGGGCTGCAGGGGGAAGTCAGCGGGCGGCCAAAACATCTTTACAGTATTTACCGTAAAATGGAAGAGAAACAGCTGGACTTTTCCGAGATTTTCGATGTCATGGCCATTCGTGTCCTGGTCAACACCGTGCGGGAGTGTTATGATGTCCTTGGTTTAGTCCATGCTGAATGGCGTCCGATTCCGGGACGCTTCAAAGATTATATCGCCATGCCCAAAAGCAATCATTATCAGTCTCTGCATACAACGGTTGCGCTGGAGGCCTCCGAACCTTTGGAGATTCAAATCCGCACCTATGAGATGCATGAGATCGCCGAATATGGTGTGGCGGCTCATTGGATCTATAAAGAAAAAGAGAAACCGAAAAAAGCAAACGATTTCGAAAAAATGAAATGGCTGCATCAATTGATCGATTTGCAAAATCAGCCCTCGGAAGCGGCAGAATATCTGCAGCAGCTGCAGAAGAATTTTCTGATTGACGAAGTATTCGTCTTCACCCCCAAAGGAGATCTGTTTGAAATGCCGGCCGATGCCACCCCGGTGGATTTTGCCTACCGCGTGCATACGAATATCGGTCACCATTGCGTGGGTGCCAAAATCAACGGCCGTATGGTGCAGCTGAACACAACCCTGGAAAATGGCGACATTGTGGAAATTATTACTTCCAAACAAAGCGCCGGTCCCAGTCGGGACTGGTTGAATTTCGTCAAAACCGCTTCGGCGCGCTCCCGCATCCGCCAATGGTTTAAGCACCTGGGCAAAGACGAAAGCATTCTCAAAGGTTCGGAATTATTGGAACGTGAATTTCGCAAAGAACTGAAGAAAACGGACATGCCGCAGATTGAGAGCTGGAAATCGCTGCCCTTCGCGCTGATTTTGCAAGAATTCAGCTATCCCACGCTGGAAGACTTGCTGGCCGCGATTGGTTATACCGATGTCTCACCGCAGGTGGTCGTGCATCGCCTGCTGGAAGAAATGCGCAAGCGTCTGCCGGAAAAACCGCTGCCCAATACCAAAGAACTGCTGGACAGTGTGATGATCGACAGCCGTAAAAAAGATTCCGCCGGTATCATTATTGACGATATCGATAATATCGCGGTCAAATTGGCGCGCTGCTGCAACCCGATACCGGGCGATCCCATTGTCGGTTATGTGACCAGAGGGCGCGGCGTTTCCATTCATCACAAAGACTGTGCCAATCTGGAAGCGTTAAAAGGCGAGGGCAGACTGCTGGCGGCCAAATGGGGAACGAAGAATCTGGGGCCGTTCATTGTGCCTCTGACAGTGACGGCGCTGGATCATGACGGCTTACTGCAGCAGCTCTTAATTGCTTTATCGGAAGTGAAAGCATCCCTGCTGCAAGTCAAAGCGCGTTCCAATAAGAGCGGTCTGGCCGTTGTCGATCTTTTTGTGGAAGTGCGGGATATCGAGCAAATGAATATCGTTCGGGACCGCCTGTCAAAGGTGCCTGATGTGTATCATGTGGAACATTTGACGCATAAAAAAGAAAACAAAGGAGATTAAAGCAATGCGGGCAGT
>JAJFTT010000069.1 GCA_021372785.1 Negativicutes bacterium
AACGGTGCGTAAAGTGGCCGGCCGCTTGCTGATCTGTTTGATGCCTTGCGTTGACCAGAGCAGATAGGATAACTCCGCCAGCGTGAGCGGCTTTTCCGCATATTTACGCAGGCTGACTCTCTTATTGATCGCGTCGGTCAGATCAATTTGATTGACCGCAACCGACTGCGGCTGCGGCAAATCAAAGATCGGCCGATCCGTAGGCGCAGCATCGGTTAATTCCGGCTGCGGCAGCAGTTTTGCCTGATCGGTCGGTTCCGTTTGATATTTATATTTGGTATATTCCATAAAAGCCGGGCCGATATGTAATTTTTCCAGTCCTGCACGCATTCTGATTTCCTCCTACTCTTTTTTACCGACAGCAGCCACATAAATCGGGAAACGCTCGACCCCGTCAAGCTGAAAATAGCGGCTGATCAGATCGTCGTCGAAAGCTCCGATGGCACAGCAGCCCGCCTGCATTGCTTCACAGGCCAGATAAAGATTTTGCCCCACATGTCCGATATCCTGAAACAGATCGCGGTACCCGCGTTCAGCATAGCGCCAATAGGTTCGGTAAGCAACCGCAATCCAAAAAAAGGTGACTGCCGAGTTTTTTACCATAGCCTGATTCATGCAAGCAGCGGTGAGTCTTGCGTTCCAGGCCGTATCCTGTTCAATTTGAATCAGACAGTGATCCAGCGCGGCATATTTATAGAGTCCGGGCGGCAGCCCAACCACCTTATTGATCAGTAAATAGGTCTCAAAAGCATGTCGGGATCCGCCCGACGGCACAGTACGCAGAGTAGCGGGACGGGCGGTCACCTGTTTGATCCCTTGCGTACACCAGAGCAGATAGGACAATTCATCCGGCGTCAATGGTACGTTGCTGTATTTGCGGACGCTGACCCGGTTGTTGATGGCCGTAAATAAATCAACCTTCGGGACTGCCGCCGTATGAGGATTTGGCAACTGAATCAAAGGCAAATCTGTGGGTGTTGGGTCTGTCAGAGCCGGCTGCGGCAGCCCTTTCACCTGATCGGTATCTTCCGTTTTGTACTTATATTTGGTATACTCAACAAATTGCTGACCGATTCCTTTCATGCATACGCCTCCAATCATCATGAGATATCTATTATTTCGTGCCGCGTTTGAATTTTTCCTTCCTGTTTTCTCCGCAGCATGAAAAAGACCGCATCCCATTGCACAAAATGGAATGCGGCCGCCCCGCTGTTATTTATTTTTATTTTCAAAAATCTGGTCGATCAGACCGAATTCCAGCGCTTCCGGCGCTGTAAAATAATTATCCCGATCGGTTCGATTTTCGATTTCCTTGATATCCTGTTTTGTATGTTTGGCTAAAATCTCATTCAAAGTTTGGCGGATACGCAGAATCTCTTCCGCCTGAATCTTGATATCGGCTGCCTGCCCCTGCGCGCCGCCCAGCGGTTGGTGAATCAGGATGCGGGAATGCGGCAAAGCCATGCGCTTTTTCCCGGCCGATAAAATCACCGCTGCCATCGAAGCAGCCAATCCCACGCAGATGGTATTGACCGGTGCTTTTAAGTACTGCATGGTATCATACAGTGCCAAACCCGAGTAAACTTCACCGCCGGGAGAATTGATATAAAGATTGATTTCCTTCTCCGGATCTTCCGCTTCCAAAAACAGCAGCTGCGCAATCACCAGATTGACGCTGTACATATTCACTTCACCGTTTAAGAAAACGATACGGTCCCGCAGCATACGGGAAAAAATATCATAGGAGCGCTCACCCCGGCTGGATTGTTCTATGACAATCGGCACTAAATCGTTTCGTATTTCCATTTGAAAACCTCCTGCTTCTTTTTTGACGGGCTGCAGAGTATCCTCACCCGCTATGCTTTGTAGTATAGCACAAAGGTCAGGAAAGGTCAATACTTTTTCCTTTGATGCTGCCCCATGTTTTGCGCATCAGCAATTCGTCAACACCGTCATAGATAAAATCCTTGAGTACCCCGATCGCTTCATAGCCGAGACGTAAATAGAACTGCTGTGCCGCCAGATTATCGACCGAAGTCAGCAAAAAGAGGTTCGGACCGCTTTCCTGTGCCAGCAATTCGGCGGCAGTCATCAGCAGCCGTCCGATGCCATGCTGGTGGTAGCGATAATCCACCGCAATCAGTTTGATGTAGGCACTCCAACCAAACACATTCCTGGGCTGCAGCCAGACCAGTCCGCGCAGCTGATCCTGTTCAATGGCGGTAAGAATAATATCATCCGTTTGCAGCGCCGCAGACAGTGCGGCTGCTATTTTCTCCTCTGTGTACTGGTAGGGACGGAAGACCGGATTTTCGGCAATCAGACAACCGGCTTGCGCCACCTGCGCGGGTTGTAAATGTCCCAAAACATAGAGGTCTTTCTCTGTTTGTCTTTCCATCTGTCCCATCCTCTCCGTTGTCACCGGGGGTTCGTGACTGCCCCGGTCGGCTCTCGTGAAAATTCGCGGCAGCGGCAAAATTCAAGCCGGCGCTTTCTGCTCCGGCGGATCTCCCGCCTCATTTTCACTTAGATTTCTCTTCTGCCTTCCAAAGATTTCAACAGTGTAATTTCATCGGCATATTCCAAATCTCCGCCGACCGGCAAACCGCGGGCAATCCGCGTCACCTTCAATCCGGCGGGTTTTACCAGGCGGGACAAATAAAGCGCTGTGGTTTCCCCTTCGATAGTAGGGTTCATGGCCAGGATCAATTCTTTGACAGTCCCGTCCGACAAGCGCAGCTGCAATTCCCGGATCTTTAATTTTTCCGGACCGATTCCTTCACTGGGTTGGATCGCTCCGTGCAAGACATGATACAAGCCCTTATATTCTCTGGTTTTCTCCATCGCCATCACATCGCGCGGATCGGAAACAACACAGATCATCGATCGATCCCGCTTGTCGTCGCTGCAGATCACGCAGGGATTGCGATCCGATAAATTGCAGCATATGGAACAATAATGCATCTTTTCTTTGGCTTCCAACATCGATTGCGCCATCTCACGCACTTTGCTTTCGTCCATTTGAATGATATACATCGCCAGGCGCTGAGCAGTTTTGGGACCGATACCCGGTAAGCGGCTCAACTGAGAAACCAATTTCGTCATTGGATCACCAAAGGAATACATGAGACACCTCTTTCAGGACAACTTTCCAGTACGCCGTTGGCTTAAAACATACCGCCCGGCATTTTGAGATTGCCATTGATTTTTTCCATTTCGCCATCGTATAATTCTTTTGCTTTACGCAGCCCTTCGTTGATCGCCGCCATCAGCAGATCCTGCAGCATTTCCGGATCGCCCGGATCCATGGCTTCCGGCTTGATCAGAATGGACTGCAGGACTCTTTCACCGCTAAAAACGACGCTGACCGCCCCGCCGCCGACCGATGCTTCCACCGTCTTCACTTTCATTTCTTCCTGTAATTTCGCCATATCCTCCTGCATCTGAGCCTGCAGTTTCTGAGCCTGCTTCAGCAGCTGCTGCATATTACCGGCACCACCGCCGCCAAATCCACTGTTTTTGCCTCCACGCATCGTGATCAATCCTTCCCTTTTTTGCTATTTTTCTTTTCCGGTCTGATTATGTCAACTTTGTTTTGGCCGGCCAGCGCATAAGCGGATTGCAGAAACCAATCTTCTTCCTGCGGTAAACTTGTTTCCCGCAGCAGCGGCGCCGGACTGATCGTCTCTTTTTTCGGCAAATCGCTGATAATTTCCTTTTGTGTTTTAGAGATAAATCTGAGAGGTATGCCCATCGCGGCAGCGATTGCTTTTTCAATCACGGCGCGGTTATCGGCTTTCTCCATGACTTTTTTATGAAATTCTGCCTGAAAAACCACCATCAGGGAATTTTCATTCGCCTCATAGAGTTCTCCCTGCTTCAAGACCGCATGGGCGGATATTTTTTCCCGCAGCACCTGCTGCAAAATGTCCGGCCATTTCGCTCTGACACGAGACAGCCAGTCATCCGCGGCAGGCACCTCTGTTTGCTGCGGATTTTGCTGCGCTGCCGCGCTGAGTTCGGCGGCAGACAAATTAACCGGCTCTGCCACAGCAGCGCTGGCTGCTGTTTCCGGTGTTTCCCGGCCGGCCTGCGTTTGCTGCTGCTGAATCGGCTTTGACTCTGACGAAGGGCTGTTATTCAGCCTTGCTTCTGCAGGCGGCGCCGACTTTGACACCGCAGTCTGCGGATTCTCCGACCGGTTTGTTTGGACAGCAGAACCGCCTTGTGTATTTTGCTGTTCCAACTGTTCGATCCGCGCTTCCAGCTTTTTCAGACGGTCCCCGTAACGGTAGGCTTCACCCGCCTTAAACATGGCCAATTCCAGAATCAGGCGTGGCTGCGCTGCCTGTTTCATTTCCCAATCGGCTGTGGCCAGAATATTCAGCAATGTGACCAGTTGCGCGGGTTGAAGATCGGCAAGGGGGGATTTTTCTGTCAGCCAATCGCGCAGCTGCTGCAGCAGATCCCGCAGGAACTGGATCAAGTCCTTGCCTTCCCTTTCAATGCGGTCCAATAAAGCCAATAGCTCCGGGATATCTCCCGCCAGCATCGCCTCAATTGCCTGCCGCAAGGTTTGCTGATCGACCGATCCCAAGACCGCCAGCAAATCATTCAGGCTAATCGTATCGCCTGCATAAGAAAGACATTGATCCAAGAGTGATAAGGCATCCCGCATGCCACCCTGCGCCCGGATTGCCAGCACCCGGAGAGCGTCCTCGCTGATCGTAAAATGTCCTTGCTCGGCGATCATCCGCATCTGCGTGATCATCCCCTGCGGACTGATCCGTCTGAAATCATAGCGCTGACAACGCGAAAGGATGGTCAGGGGTACTTTATGCACTTCCGTGGTAGCCAAAATAAAGATGATATTGGCCGGCGGCTCTTCCAGCGTCTTTAATAAGGCATTGAATGCCTCCGGGGTCAGCATGTGAACTTCATCGATAATATAAATCTTGTAGCGCGATTCTGCGATATATTGCAAGGCTTGCCTGATTTCACGGATATCGTTGATGCCGCGGTTGGAAGCGGCATCGATTTCACGCACATCCACCGAAGTCCCTGCATCGATGGACCGACAGGAAGCGCAGACGCCGCAGGGGGTCAGGGTGGGGCCCTTTTCGCAATTGAGCGAACGCGCCAAAACGCGTGCGATTGTGGTTTTACCGGTCCCGCGCGGTCCGCTAAACAGATAAGCATGCGCCAGCCTTCCCTGTTTGATCGCATTGGAGAGGGTTCTGACAATATGTTCCTGTTCGACGACCTCCGCCAGGACTTTCGGTCGATATTGTCGATAAAGCGCTAAATAAGCCATTCGATCCTCTCCTTACGCACACCGGATATTGTGTTTTCATTATAGCATAATTGAGTTCAAAACGAAAGGGTGATTCGGCAAATCAGTCGCTCGCCGCGATGGCAAATGCCAGAACAGTCCCGCAATCAAAAAGCTCGGGCAGTGCCCGGCGGCGGTTCGGCTTCCAGCCGGGACTGCACTGTCGGGTAACCGTCCAAGCCGGTGACTGCAAACAGCCGATGCCGTTCACGGAACGGAAAGAGCGGCACTACTCGCTTTGCCTGGCATATTGTTCGATGAATTCCCGATAAAAACGCACCGCTTGCTCAAAACCATCGCTTGGCATGCGTTCATTGACCGCATGCATGGTCGGCAGCGTTTCGCTATCAAAATAGAAGGGAGCAAAACGATAAACATGATCACAAATCGGATAATATTTACCGGAATCGGTGCCTCCCATCACGAGATACGGTGTAATCAGCGTGTTGGGAAATTGCCCGCTGATTAAGCGGCGGATCAACTGCAGAGGGGCGCTGTCGGTCGGTGAAACCGGCGAAGGATTTTTGCCGCTGAGTACTTTGACTGTCACTGCGGGATCGACGATCGATTGCAGATACTGCACGAGCGAATCCATCGTGTCGCCGGGCAGCAGACGGCAATTGACGATCATCACAGCGCGCTCCGGCAGAATATTGGCCTGGGCGCTGCCTTGCGCCATAGTGACGGCCATCGTACTGCGGATCATAGCATTGGTCATAGGACTTTGCTGCAGATACTGCTGCAGCAGCGGCCAATTGGCTGCCGCCTGATTCAGGATCGGAGCCAGCTTTCCCATCTCCGGTGCGATCGTCCGCAGTGTTTCTTCCACCAATGGCAGCAGGCGTGCCGGCATCGGATGTTCTTCCACGGCAACGGCCGCCCGGGCGACTTTCCCCAGGGCAGTCGAGGCTTTGGGTGTGCTGGAATGGCCGCCGCTATCACTGACAGACAGCTCGACATTGACACTGCCTTTTTCGGCAACTCCGATCACCGCCAGACGGGAACTCACACCCAATATAGTTCCATCCACCAAAGTGCCGCCTTCATCAATCACGCAACCCAGGCGGACGCCGCGCTCCTGTAACAAATCCACGATTTGCTGAGCGCCGGAGCTGTCGCCGGGCGCCACGATTTCCTCATTGTGACCGTAACAAAGATAGAGATCATAAGGCGGCTGATAACCCTGACTTAGCAATTCTTCCACCGCTTCCATCTGGGCGACGATCTGACATTTGGTATCGCCGGTTCCCCGGCCCCAAATCATGCCGTCCGCCAGATCGCCGGAAAAAGGATCATGATGCCATTTGCTCAAATCCCCCACCGGTACCACATCCAGATGCGCCATCAGGGCAATCGGTAAGGCGGAACTGCCGCCGCTGCCCTGCCAATGATAGAGCAAGCTGGCTTTGCCAATCACTTCGCGGTGCAAATTCTGATGGATCAAAGGATAGGTCTGTTCCAGATATTGATGCAGCCGAGCAAATTCATGAAAGTCAATCTCGGCTAATTCTGCGCCGGAAACCGTTTTACACCGAACCATACCCTGAAAATTGCTTAAAATTTCTGCATTGCTTCGTCTCATACGGATGATTCCTCCCCTTTGCTGCTGACTGTCCTGCTCAAGAAAGTTCTGCTAACCGGATAAGCATACTGCATTTTTCTGCAAATTGCAACAATATAATAAAAAAACGGTCTACGAAAACCGATCGTAAACCATTTTATCTGAGATGAACAAGGCACCGCGCCCTACCCTTGAACAGCGCTTTCAGCCGCGTTTTAACTCAAAACTCACTCAGACGACTCGCATCACCCGCGCAAACTGCTTATCGTTGCTACCTTCCGGTCCTGGCGAGGTTCACAGCGCAACGTCGTGCGAGGCCCGAGGTCAACACCTTGAGCAAAACCGAATCCGATCGGCGTCATCCTTGCAGCAGGTTTTCGGCCCGGCCAAGCGTTCCGGTTACAGGGTGCCGCAGATTCCCCGTCTAGCGCGATGCAAGTTGTAGTTTAGCAGAAACCCCCTGAAAAAGCAAGTGCTTTTTAGGGGGTCACTGAAAAAACGTTTTCTAGAAGTCAGATTAGATCAAGGCCAGAGCCTGCTCCAGGTCGGCGATGATGTCTTCCACATTTTCCAGACCGACCGAGATACGGATTAGATTCTCAGAAATACCGGCGATAGCCCGTTCTTCCGGCGTATAGGGAGAATGTGTCATACTGGCCGGGTGCGAAATCAACGTTTCCGTATCACCCAGGCTGACTGCCAAACGACAGATTTTTAAGGCATTGACCAATTGTTTGCCTTGCACAAGACCACCCCTGACTTCAAAGGCAATCATGGCGCCGGGCAGACGCATTTGTTTGTCGGCCAGCGCTTTTTGCGCAAAATCTGGCAGACCGGGATAATAAATGACCGCAATTTTCTCGTGATGCGCCAGAAAATCCGCGACCTTCACGGCGTTGGCGCAATGAACATCCATGCGGACCGCCAGCGTTTTTAAACCGCGCAGGACGAGGAACGCATCAAAAGGCGACATCACAGCGCCGGTCATATCCTTTAAGCCAAAGTAACGCACCCGGGTCATGAATTCTTTGCTGCCCATGGCAAAACCGCAAATGACATCGCCATGCCCATTCAGATATTTGGTGCCGGAATGAACGACCACATCCGCACCGATGCTCAGCGGCTGGGTGATATAGGGAGTGGCAAAGGTATTATCGACCAGGACCTTACAATCGGGCACCGTATGCGCTATTTTGGCTACTTCGGCGATATCCACTAACTTTAAAGTGGGATTGCAGGGACTTTCGATATAGACCAGTTTGGTATTGGGACGCATGGCGCTTTGCACTGCTGTCAAATTCACCGCATCCACAAAAGTGACTTCCACATTCAGACCGGAAACGCCATGGTTCAAAAGGGCAAAGGTACAGCCATACAGCGTTTTATCCGCGACAATATGGTCGCCGGCTTTGACCGAGGACCAAATCACGGAAGCGATGGCTCCCATACCGCTGCTGAAGGCAACGCAGGCTTCTGCTTTTTCCAGAATCGCCAGGCGTTCTTCCAATTGACGGACGGTTGGATTACCCAAACGCGTATAAATAAAGCCATCTTCTTCCAAAGCAAAGCGGCGTCCGCCCTGATCCGCATCGTCAAAAACAAAAGTAGAGGTTTGATAAATCGGTGTGTTCAAAGCGCCGTATTGATCGTGCATGTGCTTGCCATGAATTGCCTGGGTGGAAAATCCCGGTTCTCTCTCTTTCATGTCCACTCGCCTCCCATTTTTCTCTTTTTTTTGATTATAGCACTTTCAGAAGAAAAGGGAAAGCGATCAAAGAAGCGAGATTTCATTTTTTTGACGAACTTTTTTTACTTTCTGGAGCAATTGTTCGGCAAAACACGGTCGCTTGGCTCGCCTTGGCTGCTGCCTGAGCGCCTCCGCCCACTACCGGGGCGGCTGTTCCTCGTCGATATCGAAGCTGGAAACAACACGACGGGCAGGTTCTTTTGTCTTCTCTTTAACCGGTTTCTTTGCTGCGCCGCCAGTTTTTTGGCCGGCCTGAGCTTTGCTCTGCGCTTGCGCACGGGCAGCCGCTCCGGCGGCAGCGTTTGCCATTTTTGCTGCGGCTTCCCTGCTGTTTTGCTGCGGCAACGCCGCCGCAGGCGAACCTGTTTCGATCGCGTGAAAAAAAGCGGCTACTTCCGTCAATTGATCAATCACCGGCGCCGGCGGCAGATCACGGATGAAGCGGCGTCCGTAGGTTTTACTGCGTATGCGTTTATCCAAAACGGCAATCACACCGCAGTCTGTTTTGGAGCGAATCAGGCGCCCAAATCCTTGCTTCAGGCGCAAAGAGGCTTGCGGCAGGGTATAACTGTAAAACGGTTCTTTGCCATCCCGCTGCAGGGCTTCCATGCGCGCCTGCTGGATTGGTTCTGTCGGTACGGCAAAGGGTAATTTCACCAGGATCACCAGGCTGAGCGCCTCTCCCTGAACATCGACCCCTTCCCAAAAGCTGGTGACCGCAAAGAGAACCGCATGACCGTCTGTTGAAAAATGGCGCAAAATCTCATCCCGTCGTTTTTCCCCCTGACACAGCACCGCATAACCCCATTCTTCCAGTTTGGCATGACAAAGTTCATATACCTCTGTCAGGGAACGGTAAGAAGTAAATAAAACAAAGGCACGCCCTTTGCTGATGCGAATCAATTCCAGCACGCGCTGCGCCACAAAAGCGTGAAATTCTGTTTGATTAGAATTGGTTGGTTCCGGACCGTCTGTCGGCAAATAGAGACGAGCCTGATTTTGATAATCAAAGGGAGAATCCAGACGCAGCCAGTTGGGATGATCCAACCCCAAGCGGGAGATTAATTCGCTGGCTAAGGTCGCCGAGGTGAGCACCACCGGCATCCTGGAAAAGAGACCTTCCTGCATAAACTCCGCAACAGAGACCGGCGCACAGGCGAGACGCATTTTGCGCAGTTCACGATTATCCGGATTCTCAAACCAATAGGCATATTGTTCCGGGTCAGACATGCCGCAAAGCTGCTCTAAGGCATTGAGGATCTGAGCAGTCCGCATACCAAGACCGCGAAAGGTCATCTTCTGCTCTTCATTTTGTGAAATTTCCGTCAGTGCTTTCAGTTCGGCTTGCAACTGGAGAAAATCCAGCGACAGCGTATCGACAATCTGACCGCTTTTGCGCAGGCGTGTGGTTTTGTCCGGCCACTGCGCGGCCAATTGAAACAAAAAGTCACCGGAGCGACGTAAAATCGTTTCCATCAAGCTTTCCAGACGTAAAAAATCGCTTTCATCCGGCCATTTCAAGATGCCGCCCGGCCGTAAGGCGTTGCGTACTGCAATCGACAAGTAGAGGCATTTGCCGTAAGTAAATTCGCTGGAGAAATGATCCGTCGCATAATCTTCTACACTTTGCGCTTCATCCAGGATGACAGCGTCATAATGCGCTAAAACGCCCTCGCTCTCTTCGCTGTATTCATTTTCCCGTTGTACAGCCAAGTCGGCAAAAAACAAAGCGTGATTGGTAATCAAAAGATCCGCTTCTTTTTGTTTCTGACGCGCCTGATAAAAATAGCAATCGCTGTAAAACGGACAACGGCCCCGCAGACAGAGATCCGCTTCCGAACCGATATCCGCCCAGAGGCTATCGTTCACCCGAAAGGGGATTTCTTCTCTATCTCCCACCCGAAAACCATTGGCATAGTATAGGTCCAGGATCCGCGGCCATTGCCTGGCGTCAGCCGCCTCCCGGTAAAGCTCGATTTGCCGGCTGGCTTGGGCAAAGGCGGTCAATTTCCGCAGACAGATATAGTGGTTACGCCCTTTCACCAAAGCGGTATGAAATTCCAATTCTCCTGCCAGTATCTTTTCCAGGGCGGGAATATCTTTTTGCACGATTTGTGACTGCAATTGTAAAGTAGCGGTTGAGATCACAACCCGCTTGCCTTCCGCTTTGGCATAGAGCAGCGCCGGAATCAAATAGGCAAATGTTTTACCCAAACCGGTCCCGGCCTGCACCGCCAACGGCTGCCCGCTGTTCAGCGCCTGATCAATCCCTTCCGCCATCGCCAATTGACCTTCCCGATGCTCATGTCCGGGAAAGCGCTGTGCCAATAAACCGTCCCGTGCAAAGAGATCATTCAGCGCTAACATAAGGCAGCCTCCTGCGGCAGGGTATAGCAGGCATAGGGCATCAGCCAAATCGATTCGGTCTGCTGCCGGGCCGCCATTTGCAGCGCCTGCTGCAGGTTTGCAGCGGGTTCCATAAAAGCCTGCCGCACCAGCTGATCCGGCAGCTCGGAAACCAGAATCACGCGTGCCTGCATCGCCACCCGGGCAATGGCCGCCGCCTTATGTCCACCCAGCAAAAAGCCGCGCTGCAGGCGCTGTAAGACCTGCTGGGGCTGTCCATTCGCTTCCTGCAGCCATTCGGCAAAGACCGCTTCTCCGTAGCCTTCCGGACAAGCTGCCAACAAGACGATCGTACCCCCCGGCTGCACGGCGTGCGCCGCATTATCCAGGGCTTTCTGCGCCTGATATAAATTCACATCTTTGGGATGACCGCCGGCGGAAGCAATGACCAGAGTTGCTTTGCGGGCAATCGGAATTTTATAGAGGCGGTCAATGATCTGGCAGCCGGCCCGATGCGCCAGGATTGGGTCACCGGCACAGACCGCGACTACTTCTTTGCTTTCATTTTGTACCAGATTTAAGATGAAATCGATGCCGACGAGCTGACCGGCTTCATCGATGTCTTCCCGGACAGGATTGCCTGCTAAAATTCCGCTGGCAGAACCCGCTTCCAATTGCATCCGGTGGTTATTGGCAATCGCCGCTCTGGTGGAAAGGCCGGGCATCATGGCTTTGGCGCCGCCGGCATAACCGGCAAAAAAATGCAGATCGATATTGCCGGTGCAGATTTTAAAATCCGCTTCGGCAAAACAGCGGTTGATTGCCAGCGGTGTGCCGCGGCTGGTCTTGCCCAGCAGGATGGTATCCAACGGATCGTGATTGATCACACGCACCCGCTGACAGGTCTCGCTGCCCACCAATGCCGTTAATTCTGTTTCTGTTAAGGCGCGGTGAATCCCCAAAGCGACCAGAACGCTGATTTGCTCCATCGCAATTCCGGCGCCGGCTAATTCATCCAGTAAAACAGGCAGCAACAATTTGCTGCGCACCGGTCGTGTCCCGTCGCTGATGGCAATGGCGATCCGGCGCTTACCGCGCATCATTTCCCGCAAAGGCGGCGTCCCCAGGGGGTTTTGCAAAGCGAGCCTGATTGCCGCTGCCGCATCCTGCAGCACTGGCAGTTCCCGCGGCAGGATTTCCCCCAGCAACTGCTGCGGCGCCGCCTGGTATTCAATCCAATTTTCACCATATGCCAATCGTGTCATTCGATTCACCGCCATTTTAATTTTCTTATATCAGAGTTTCTCTCTGCCGGATGGGTTTCCCTGCCGCAGCGCAAGATATCGCAGAGTTTCTCCTCAAAGCTTTGCAAGCCAAATGTTTATCCGGTTTTATAAGCAGGAACAGCAGAAACAAAAGGAGAATTCAGATCATGCAAACTTTTTTGCGTTCTATAGAGAAAGAGGAGGAGTATCTTATGTCTGTTGTTCTTTTATCCGGCAACGAGGCGCTTGCCCGCGGCGCCTATGAAGCCGGCGTACAGCTGGCCGCCGCCTATCCGGGCACGCCAAGTACCGAAATCCTGGAAAATATCGCTCAGTACAAAACCATCCGCTCCCAGTGGAGCCCCAATGAAAAAGTTGCTACCGAAGTCGCGATCGGCGGAGCGATCGCAGGCGGTCGCTCCCTGGTGTGCATGAAACACGTCGGTGTCAATGTAGCGGCCGATCCGCTCTTTTCTTTTGCTTATACCGGTGTCAATGCAGGTTTTGTCATCGTTTCCGCCGATGATCCCGGCATGCACAGTTCACAAAACGAGCAGGATAACCGTCAGTATGCCAGGTTCGCCAAAATTGGTTTACTGGAACCGAGTGATAGTCAGGAATGCAAGGATTTTATCAAGTTGGCTTTTGAACTCTCGGAAACGTTCGATTTGCCGATGATGGTGCGCATCACCACCCGGATTGCGCATACCAAAGGTTTGGTGCGGCTGGAAGAGCCCAGTCTGCCTCAGCCCAAGGCCTATCAGAAGAACTTCGCAAAATATGTCACTCTGCCTGCCAATGCCAGACGCTTACGGGTCAGCCTGGCGGAGCGCTTACATCGATTGGCGGAATACAATGAAACTTCTCCCCTCAACCGGATGGAAATACAAGATAAAAGCCTCGGTGTCGTCACCAGCGGCATCTGTTATCAATATGTGAAAGAAGCTTTACCCAACGCATCCGTGCTGAAATTAGGCATAACCAATCCCCTGCCGCTGCAGCTGATCAGCCAATTTGCCGCGCAAGTGGAAGAATTATGGGTCGTGGAAGAATTGGATCCATTTATGGAAGAGCAAATCAGTGCCGCCAGCATTCCCTGCCTGGGCAGCAACGGCTGCATTCCTTTCTACGGCAAAGAATTGCTGCCGATGATCGGGGAATTGTCACCTTCTATTCTGCGTGAAAAAATCCTTGGCCAACCGGCCGAAAAAGCTGAACCGGCGCCTTACTCGCCGGAACGGCCGCCGGTTCTCTGCCCCGGCTGCCCGCATCGCAATGTGTTCTATACGTTACAGGAATTGCACTGTACGGTGACCGGTGACATCGGCTGCTATACCTTAGGCGCCCTGCCGCCGCTCAGCGCGATGGATACCTGCATCTGCATGGGCGCTTCCATTCCCATGGCGCTTGGCATGGAAAAAGTTCACCCGGAAATGGCCGATCGGCTTGTTGCTGTTTTGGGTGACAGCACTTTTTTCCACTCCGGCATGACCGGATTGGTGGACCAGGTTTATAACGGCGGCAGCGCTACGATTCTCTTGCTCGATAACAGCATTACCGCCATGACGGGTCATCAAAACCATCCCGGCACCGGCATCCAACTGAACGGCCAAGTTTCTGTCAAAATCAATTATGAAAACGTCATCCGCGCCCTGGGGGTCAACCGTGTTTGCACCGTCGACGCCTATGATTTGGCAGCCTTGCGCCAAGCCATCGAAGCAGAACTGGCCGTGCGCGAAGTCAGTGTGATCATAGTTCGCCAGCCTTGCGTCCTGATCCGCAACGATCTGACCGGGCGCTGTCAAGTCAATCCAAAGCAATGCAAAAACTGCAAAGCTTGCTTAAAACTCGGCTGCCCTGCCATGACACAGCAGGACAAAAAAGTCTTGATCGACCCGACGCTTTGCGTGGGCTGCGGCGCCTGTCTGCAGTTATGCAAATTCGGCGCCATTGAAAAGGGAGTGAACTAATATGAAACGCACAATTCTCTTGGTCGGTGTCGGCGGTCAAGGCACGATACTGGCGGCAAAAGTTCTGGCCCAGGTCGGTTTAAATCTGGGCATGGATGTGAAAATGTCAGAAATCCACGGGATGGCTCAGCGCGGTGGTTCTGTTGTCACCCAGATTAAAATGGCCGAGAAGGTTTATTCACCGCTGATTGAAAATGGGGAAGCCGACGAGATCATTTCCTTTGAAAAGCTGGAAGCGCAGCGTTACTTACCTTTGTTGAAAAAGAACGGTTCCATCGTTTATAATGATCAGGAGATTGCCCCTATGCCTGTCGTCATCGGAGCGGCGCAGTATCCCGGCAATATTGAAGCGGTATTGGCGCAATATACCAGTCAGGTTCACAAAGTAGCGGCAAGTCAATTGGCGGCGCAGCTTGGTAATCAACGTGCCGTCAATATTCTCTTGCTGGGAACGGTGGCGGCCGGCTGGCAGGACACACCGAAACAGGTCTGGCTGGATGCTTTGACTGCCGTCATTCCCGCTCGTTATCTGGAATTAAATCGGAAAGCGTTTGAAGTTGGTTATCAATATGGTCAATAAGCTGTGTTTCGCTTAAAATAGATTGGAGCTGCCAATTTGCGCAGCATGAGTAAAAGCAGCCGTGTGCCCATAATCATCTGGGTATTGCGGCTGCTTGTCTGTTTTTTTAGCAATCAATTGACTCTCCCGCCAGAACAGCGTTGGCGTTCGCCATCAATTGTTCTTCCCATTTTGCCAGGCGAGTCAGCGCTTTGGAAAAATCCTGATACTGAAGAGCTGCTGCCTCATGGACATCACTGCCCAATAAATGCACGCGGCCCGTTTGGATCCATTTTCGGTAAATTTGACCGCCCCAAATTGAATGAAAGGCTGCGGCATTGACCTGAGCCAACACCTCCAACTCCAATAAACGCTGCGTCGCTTTCACCGGATAACGGTCCACATGCGCGATTATAATGTGAAAACCTCGCGCGGCAACCGCAATCAGCTCGTCGTATGACCACGGGTCAGGCACACCATATGGCATCTCAATCAGGATCATTTCCGTTGAGCCGATCTTCAGCAATTCCACACCGTCAAG
>JAJFTT010000070.1 GCA_021372785.1 Negativicutes bacterium
GATTATCAAGCGAAAGGATGATATTTCATGCTGAAACCGAGACTTCTAATCATTGGAGAAGACGGTATCGGCGCCGACGGGACGCCTTTGAACGTGATGAGCAACGCTTATGGCGAGGCGGTTGCCAAAGCGGGTGGTCTGCCGATTTGGGGTTTCGACATCAGAGCCGCAAAGGAGTATTGTGATCTGGCGGATGCTTTATTACTGACCGACGGTTTGGATCTGCATGTTTACCGTTTTGGTGAAATTTACCGGGATGCCGCCGAGATGCATTCCTTCAGTCGAACACGGGATGATCTGGATTTCCGGCTTTGCCAATTGTTTTACGAGGCAGGCAAACCGATTATGGGTATCGGCCGCGGCATGCAGGTCCTCAATGTCGCTTTGCAGGGAACACTCTATAAAGATTTGAATAAAGATACCAGCCTCAGGCATCCCGGCGCCGTTCAGCCGCCGGCGCAGCCGCCGCTGCCGGTGACGTTTGGTTTTCACCCTATTCAGGCCGAAGCGGACACGCTGCTTTCTTCGGTGATTCATAGCGGTGCGACCGTCACCAGCTGCCATAAACGGGCAGTCAAAACCCTGGCTCCCGGTATGAAAGTGGCAGCCCGGGCCGAAGACGGTGTGATTGAAGCCATCGCTCATCAAAGCAAGCCGGTTTTTGGCGTGCAATGGAATCCGGAACGGGAAGTAGACGGCGTGCTGCAGGATGGTGAACTATTTGCCAAATTGATCGAACTGTGTCAGAAAAACACCGAATCGGTAATGACGCAGAAGAAACCGATTTTTCTGATTTCCGGTGGCCCGGCGATTGATCGGGAATTCTTTTCACTCGGTCATGTTTTGAACAAAACCTATTCCGCTGCTTTTGCTGCGGTTGACGCCGTACCGATTTCACCGCTGGATATGAATAGTTTGGATGAATATATGGCCATCGCAGACGGCCTGGTCTTGTCCGGTTCCCATGCCTATGCGCCGGCTCCCGGCTTGCTGACGCCGGAAATGCAAAAAATTCGCACTCCGGACGATCATGCCATGATCCGGGCCGCCTTAAAAGCTCAGAAACCGATTTTTGGCATTTGTCTTGGTATGCAGGAAATCAACGTCGTGCTCGGCGGGGATTTGGTGCCGAACTTTAAATTGCAAGACGGTGTGGAACATATGATGACGGAACACACCATCAAAGTGGATCCAAATTCGCTCCTGGCGGACTTATTTGGCAGTGAATTTTGGATCAACAGCCGTCATAATGTAAAAGTTGGCCATGTCGCCGAGCATTTGCGGATTACTGCTTACTCCAAAGACGGCGTGGTGGAAGCCTGTGAACATGAAACGTTGCCCATCTATGGCTTCCAGTGGCATCCGGAACGCATGCGCGGTGACTTTCCGGAACCGCCTCAGGGCCCCGATATGACACCGCTCTTTGCCTGGTTTGCAGATTTCTGTATCAAAGCAGCAAAGCAAAAGAGCGGCTAGATCCGGTTCCTATTTTTAACGGGCAGGGAATCTTTCAGGATGATTGAGAGAATCCCCGCCTTTGTTTTGCCGGCATGCCGATCGGCGATTTTCTTTCTCTTTCTGAATAGCCATTCTGACGGCCGGCGGCTGTGGTTCACTGCAGTTAAAAAAGCAAGCGGAGACAGAGATCTGCAGCAGAGTGCGTGTTTTCGGGATGGATAGTAAAGATTTATGTAAAGTGCAGGAACTTGTGTAATGTCTCACGAATAGATTGACATATCATATATATGGAGGTCTCTACATGGTTGAAGTAAAGGCAAAGGCAATAAAGATTTGCGATACAACGCTGCGTGACGGTCATCAATCGTTAATGGCAACGCGTTTGAAAATGAGCGACATGATGCCCCTGCTCGAACCAATGGATCAGCTTGGATTCTATTCTGTCGAGTGCTGGGGCGGCGCTACCTTCGATTCCTGTCTGCGTTATTTAAATGAAGATCCCTGGGAAAGACTGCGGACGTTCCGCCGTTATTTCAAAAACACCAAGCTGCAAATGTTGCTGCGCGGTCAGAATCTTTTGGGTTATAAACCCTATCCGGATGATGTCATTGAATTATTTATCAAAAAAGCGGTCGCCAACGGCATGGATATCATCCGCGTTTTCGATGCTTTAAACGATCTGCGCAATCTGGAAACCTCGATTCGCGTCGCAAAAGCAGAAGGTGCGCATGTACAGGGCTCCGTTGTTTATACGGAAAGCCCTGTGCACACGCCGGATCTTTATGCGAAGCTAGCCAAAGAACTGCAGCAAATGGGTTGCGATTCCATCTGTATCAAAGATATGGGCGGGATCATTTCTCCCACGATGGCGTTTGATCTGGTTACCAGCATCAAGCAGGCGGTTAGTTTGCCAATTGAACTGCATTCCCATTATACTTCCGGTATGGCCGGAGCCGCTTACCTGAAGGCAGCGGAAGCCGGCGTGAATATCCTGGATACCGCGCTTTCTCCGCTGGCGATGGGTACTTCTCAGCCTGCCACCGAAACCATGGTAGCCATGCTGAAGAACACGCCCTGGGACACCGGCCTGGATGTCGCCAAGATGTATCCTGTCAGCGCGATTCTGCGCCAGGAACTAAAAAATTATAACATCAAATATGATGTGGTCGGCGGCGTTGACGCCAATGTGCTTACCTACCAGGTACCGGGCGGTATGCTGTCCAACTTCGCCGAACAGCTGGGGCCGAATGTCAACCGACTGCCGGAAGTGCTGGAAGAAGTACCGCGCGTCCGCGCTGATTTAGGTTATCCGCCGCTCGTCACTCCCACCAGCCAAATGGTTGGTTCCCAGGCGGTGATCAATGTCTTAAGCGGTGAGCGCTACAAAATGGTTACCAATGAAGTGAAAGCCTATTTGGGTGGGCAATATGGTCAGGCTCCCGGTCCGATTGATGAAACCTTCCGCAAATCGATTATCGGCGATGCCCCTGTGCTCGATCATCGTTATGCCGATGATCTGGAACCCGGCTTGCCGGCTGCCCGCAAAGCGATTGGTTACCTGATGGAAACCGATGAAGATTTGCTTTCCTATGTCGCTTTCCCGCAGATTGCCGAGAAATACCTGAAAGAGCGCATGGCGGGAAAAACCAAAACCGATTATAACATTGCCGACGAAAATGAAAAAGACGGCAAGAAGGGTGTTTACCCCGTTCAGTAAACCATAAAAAACCGTTCACTTGATCGCAATCAAAAGTGAACGGCTTTTTTTGTACAAAGGCTGCCGGGCAAAGCGTAAATGCTATATAACATAAAAATATTAACGATAAACATTTAAAAATAGTTGAAAAACATTTTCTGATCTGTTATACTTCGGTTATGACAACCAGAAGGGAGTCTTACAAAAAGAAGGGAGTCTTACAAAATGGAACTGAAAAAAATCAGATCGATCAGTAAATTTGCCTATTACGCTTGTCTGATCCTTCGCATTCTGATGTATGTGGGAATCGTAGCCGGTCTGGTATTCATTAGTTATTCGCCTCGAGTTTTTGAAACAGCGGAAATGAACCAAATTGTCGATTTCTCTCTGAGCGTCGAGCTGTCAAACTTAACGGAAAACCAGCAAAAAGAGATAGCTGATTGGATGGAAAAAAATGAAGATAATACTTTCCTCTCTTTACAGCAAGAGAATAATCAAGTCAGGGTCATCTTTGATGCTCCAGTTTTACGTGTATTTAAAGATGAAATCAATTACGAGATCTTATTTCTTGCTGCAACTACGTTTCTGTTATCTTTTATCATGCTCTATCTGGGTAAGATATTCAAGGAGCTTTATCAAGGTGAATCACCGTTCACAAACTCCATCTTCGGGTACATGAAAATGATCTGCCGGTTGTTTGTTGTCTTCATTTTACTGCCGGAATATTCTATTGCTCCAGAGATTAACCTGTTCAATAACAAAATGGTCAATGTCAACCTAATCTCTTTGAAATCTGCTCATTGGAGTTTCAATTTTAGTTTGGAAGAAGCCATATTCGTGATGATCTTTTTTGTTCTGACCTATATTATCGAGTACGGCTGCAAACTGCAGCAATTGTCCGATGAAACCTTATAGGAGGAGAGATGAAATGGCGATCATACTAAGATTGGATCGGGTCATGGCAGATCGAAAAATCTCCTTAAATGATTTAGCGGCGCAGGTGGGTATCTCCAATGTAAATTTATCGAAAATTAAAACCGGAAAGATTAGTGCGATCCGCTTCTCTACGCTGGATGCCATCTGTGCTGCCCTGAAATGTCAACCGGGGGATATTCTGGAATATCAGAATACGGCAGAAGAGCAAAACCGGGAATGAATGTTTTTTTTCTAACCACGGGTCTGTCTCAAAGCGAGTGTTGCTCAAGAATAGAAGTACTTTATACAGGGTTTGCTTGAGAATTAAGCTTTCCGGCAGGTTTTCCCGGTCGGAACAGCGAAACAATTTGACGACGAAGCGGATCAGAAAGAAGGAGTGCTTATGCCAGGTGATTGGAGCGGGTTTTCTCAATATGTTCAAACTCTGCTGCAAAAGGGTTCCGTGCCAGGTGCCCAGGTTTGTGTGCGGGATGCAAATGGTATTGTTTATTCCGAAAGCTTTGGTTATCGGGATGAAGCAAAAACAAAACCGGTCAACGCAGAAACCATTTTTGGTATTGCTTCCATGAGTAAATCCGTGACCAGCTGCGCTGCTGCTTTGCTGGAAGCGGAAGGTAAGCTTAATTTCGAGGATCCGGTTGAAAAATACTTACCCGGCTTTCGGATCCCCGGCATGCCGCCGGAAGCGGTTTTGCTTGATCATCTGGCAACGCACACAACCGGTATTCCCCCGATTCCCACTCTGGCCTGGTCGATGGCGGCTCATACTAAGCCGGATCCCTGGGAAGAAGAAGAATATCAAAAATTGCTGCTGCAGGCAAAAAGCAAGATCGATACCATCCAGGATATCATCGATTACATCGCAGCAGGCGATTATACTCCCTTGGGGCAGGCGGGTGAATACCGCAGTTACTCCAATGAGGGTTATGCCTTGCTATCCAGTGTGATCGATGCGGCTGCCGGTGAGCCGCTGGAGCGTTATCTTAAAATGCGTCTCTTTCAGCCGTTGGGTATGCAGCATACTACGTTCAGCTTAGAGGAAATTCTGGCCGGCAATAATGTTACCAGCCTCTTCGTCAAAACGAAAGAAGGGGTCAAAGCTTCTGACATCTGGGATAATGCGCCGCCTTACCGCGGCTGCGGTTGGATCAAATCGACAGCCTCGGATATGACACGCTATTATTTGATGCTGGCGCAGTCCGGTTGTTATGAAGGCAAACAGATTCTGCCCAAAGGCTGTACAGAGCGTTTATTTGGCAATCGTTTTGCCGAAACAGCAGAAGGGAAATATTGCTGCGGTTTAAACAAGCGAACCTTCTTTAACCATGTCATTTGTGATCATTCCGGCGGTTTGAAAGGGGTCGCTTCCCGCGGCGGTTTCCTGAAAGACGAATCTTATGCGGTTACCGTTCTCACCAATCTCAGTAACTTCAATACGGCCCCCATACTCAATGGCGCCTTCAATTTGAAAATGGCTCTGCCAATGGAGCAAAGTCATCAATGGGCAATTCCGAGCGGTGCAGTCCCGCAAACCCCGGAAATGTATCTCGGCCGTTATTGCATCAAAGAAGGATCTTCCGTCGAAATCCTGGTAAGCCAAGCCGAAGACGGACAGCTGCAGGTCACGGTGGAAGGCGTTTTGATGCCGCTATTGTATTGCGGTAAAACGAATTTCCTGCTGCTGCCGCCCGATACCAAACTGGAAGACGGAACGCCGGTCACCGCTTTCATCAGAGGAGGAAAAGCGTGGGCTCTGCTGCGCGGTTCACGCATGATTCAGCGGATTTAACAGACAGAGGATCCCGGTCAATCGTCCGGCCGGGATCCTGTCGCATTTTTTATTGCTGAATTATTGATTCTGGTCAGGCGAAATTGTTTAAAAATCAGAAAAATAATTGCCCGAATTGCCCTTGAAAAGGTAAAACATGCTGATTCTAGCCAATCACACAAAATTCCAGCCTGCTTTCGGGTTGACAAAGCAAAACCGCTATGTTACTATAAGCAACGTTGTCAGCAAGACAGCAAAAAACAGATCCTTGAGAACTAAACAGCGAAAGAAAAAAGACGAAGAAAAGAAGAACCGGTCAATTCAAAAAACGAGTGACCGAAGAGGAGATGTCATGTGCGTGACAGGGAATCGAAGGGGTTACAAAAAGTCATATCATAAA